>JAFYNW010000199.1 GCA_017547995.1 Clostridia bacterium
GGGCGGTGCCTTTACACAAGGGAGGCTTTATTTTTGCGAACCGCCGGGGAGGTCGGTCTCTGCGCAGATTGTGTAAATCGTCTGAGATTCTTCGGCTTTGCCTCAGAATGACATACCCCTTGTAGGGACAAATCACGATTTGTCCGCGGGACGCCGAGGGCGTCGTCCCCTACGATGTCACCCTTATTCTTTAATCAATGCAAGCAATTCTTCAGGCTTGTGGATAATTGACTTTGCGTTGTTGTCCGTAAGCTCCTTTTCGTCGCGGAAGCCCCATGTACAACCCACAGTGAACAAGCCTGCGCGCTCGCCCGTCTTCATATCTGTGCCCGTATCGCCCACGTAAAGGATTTCGTCCTTGCTTACACCAAGCATATCGATGATTTCAAGGACAGCCGTTGGGTCAGGCTTGAGCGGCACACCGTCACGGTTGCCGAAAACGATGTCGAGAAGGCCGCCGAGAGTCGCTTCCACAACCTGAATTGTTGTGCTATGCGGCTTGTTGGAAATAACCGCAGTCTTTATGCCCTTTTCGCGCACAGTCTTCAGCATTTCAACGATGCCGTCGTATGGGCGTGTGAGGTAAAGATAATTTTCATCGTAGATTTTGTTATAGTCCCAGAGCATCTTTTCGAGAAGCTCCTTATCGTCGCAGCCTCTGTCGCGGAGCATACCTGTCATAAGGTTACGTGCGCCCTGACCTGTGAGAATCTTGTAGCGCTCTGTCTCGATAGGCTCGAAGCCGTACTTGACGAGAGTGTGGTTTGCGTAGTAGGCAATGCTGTCGAGAGTGTTGAGCAGCGTGCCGTCAAGGTCAAAAATTATTGCTTTAGTCATAGGATTTATCTCCTTTTGGGGAATGAGTTGAGAGTTTATTGTTCAGGCGGGATGCCGTGGGCGTCATCCCCTACAAAATCCGCAGGGGCGAGTATTGCCCTTCCGCCTATAAAATGTGACTTGTCACACCGAATCGTTCTGCAGGAACATATCGCAATGCGAAGCATTATATCGCATTTGCATGGCAAATATATCGGGTGCAACGCACATATCGAGCCGCTTGCGGCATACTTAATGGTGAATTACCTCATCGGCATTTTTAATCTTTTCGATTACAGCCTTACCTTCGTCTGTCATAAAAAAGTCGTAGGTTGTCGATGGCACCAGCTTTGCGAGGGTATCGAAATCCTCGTTTTTCAGCGCCATACGGACGTTTGACGCGGAAATCGCCTTGTTTTCCTGCTCAAGACGAGGGATAATGACCGCTTCCACGCCGAAATCAGGCAGAATGGACTTCATGGCTTCGTTGTAAATCGCAGTTACACGGCTTGTCTTTTCCTCGCCTGCAAAACGCTTTGTTATGCCGACAGCCTGTGCGATTTTGCCGAAAATCTCCATATCGAGCTTGGTGTGCGCCTCGGCAACGATGTCGGCATCCTTGAGGAAATAGGACGGGAATGTGGCAGACGAGATAAGATAACTGCCCGTTTCGTGGTAAATTATATTGTCAAGATGGGCTGTGCCCTCTTTGATAAGCTTCATTCTCGCCTTGAATGGCACTAAGCTTGCGTCCTCGGACACAACGAAAAGATGGAGCGTATCGCACATTTTCGCCGCCGTTTCCACAAGATAGCGGTGGCCGTTGGTGAATGGGTTTGCATTCATGACGATAGCACCCTGCACGCCTTCGGTTTTGGTCTGAGCCAGCTTTTTAAGGTAATTTTCAAAGCCTGCGCGCTTGTTTTCCATAAAGACAACGCGGTTTTCAACTCTCACGATTTCGTGGAAGCCGAGGCTTTCGAAAAACTTGGCCTTGTCGCATTTTGTGTAGAGAAAGACGTGGGAATTGCCCTTTTCAAGCTGATACTGGAGAAGGTGGGTGATGATTTTATTGAGAAGTCCTTCGCCCTGATAGACAGAATCGACGGCAAGGCAACGGAGGGTATTCATAAATGCCGAGCCTGTCGCCATCAGCGTATCATTTTCGTCGAAAAGACCTACTGTATAGTCAAGATTTCCGTCCTTTTCGATGCCTTCTTTAAGGAGAAGGGCGTCTAAATCGCGCAATGCCTTGCGGTTATGCGAGCGAATCTGACGGATTTCGTTATCAAACATAGTGAAATGCTCCTTTCACGTTATATCCTTATAATTATATCACAAAAAGTATCATTTTGCACCATAAATCGAAAAAAAGAATAATAAGTTGCGTAGGGGACGACGCCCCCGGCGTCCCGCAAAAATAAAGGGGAAGCCTGTCGAGCGCACAGCGGATAAGATTTTCTATAAGGTAAGTTTTGATTTAGAGCCTTATTGACAGATTGGGGAAGGTTACTGCTCGATATGTCATTCTGAGTGTAACGAAAAAACTCCTCCAATTTGTGTAGGGGACATTCATGAATGTCCCGCGGACAAATCGTGATTTGTCCCTACAAAGATTGTAGGGGCGAGCATTGCTCGTCCGTATAATAAATTACATATCACAAAAAAGCCACTCAATACGAGTGGCTTTTGTTCTCGACAACTTTGCAGGAATATGATATAATGTTATATAATAAATCTGCTATACACAAAATATACAGGAGAAATATTATGATTTACAGAGATTTTCAGGACAAAAAGCTCTCGCTTCTCGGCTTCGGCACAATGCGTCTTCCTCTCATCGATGGTGAAATCGACCAGTCTCAGGTCGAAAAGATGACAGACTACGCTATTGAGCACGGCATCAACTATTTCGACACAGCATATCCTTATCATAACGGTCTTTCCGAGGTTTCCATCGGCAAGGCTCTCAAGAAATACCCACGCGAATCCTTCTACCTCGCTACAAAATACCCTGGTCACCAGATTGCAAGCACATACGACCCAAAGGGCATTTTCGAAGAACAGCTGGCTAAGTGCGGCGTAGATTACTTCGACTTCTACCTCCTCCACAACGTCTGCGAAAACTGCATCGACGTTTACAAGGACGAAAAGTGGGGCATCGTGGATTACTTCATCGAACAGAAGAAGCTCGGCAAAATCAAGCACCTCGGCTTCTCCAGCCACGGCAAGCCTGCTCTTCTCAAGGATTTCCTCGATACGTACGGCAAGGATATGGAATTCTGCCAGATTCAGCTTAACTATCTCGACTGGACTCTCCAGAGCGCGAAGGAAAAGGTTGAGCTTCTCAATTCCTACAATATGCCAATCTGGGTTATGGAGCCTGTCCGCGGCGGTAAGCTTGCAGTTCTCGACGAAAAGAACACAGAAAAGCTTCACGCAATGCGTCCTGACGAATCTACAGCAGCATGGGGCTTCCGCTTCCTTCAGGGTATCAAGGGCGTTACAATGGTGCTTTCCGGTATGTCCAACTTTGAACAGATGGTTGACAACGTAAAGACTTTCGAAGGCGAAAAGCCACTTTCCGAAGAAGAAGTAAAGACTCTCTTCGACATCGCAGAAGGCCTCAAGAATGCAGTGCCTTGCACAGCCTGCCGTTACTGCACAGACAGCTGTCCAATGGGTCTTGACATTCCAATGCTCATTTCCGTTTACAACGATATCAAGTTTGCGCCTACTACAATCAACGCAATGATTATCGAATCTCTCCCTGAAGACAAGCGTCCATCCGCTTGCGTTGGCTGTGGTGCTTGCATGCACGCTTGCCCACAGGGCCTCAACATTCCTGAAATTATGAAGGATTTCGTCGATGCTCTTGCAAAGATTCCAAGCTGGGCTGCAATCTGCAAAGAACGCGAAGAAGCGGCAAAACGCAATAAGCAGTAAAATGTGAATATAACAAAAGCCACTCGGATTGAGTGGCTTTTTTGTTTGCTATTTTATTATGCGGGAGCGGCAAGCAGCTCCCCTACGAGTTAATGAATAATTGTTGTGTCAGCGACGCATTGAACAGGGCGGTACGTCATAAATGCCGTACCCTACAATCTTTGTAGGGACAAATCATGATTTGTCCGCGGGACATTCGTGAATGTCCCCTACGGGCTATATTTTAGTCTCTTACGTATTTCATCCAGTTGCGGGATCTGAACCACCAATAGTAAAGTCCGCCGCGGACAACCCAGTCCATACACATTGCAAGGAAGAGGCCGTATGCCTGCATACCGAGA
>JAFYNW010000200.1 GCA_017547995.1 Clostridia bacterium
AGAGTTTGGCCTTGAAGGTACGCAGAAGAAATACCCCGCTCAGCTTTCGGGCGGAATGCGTCAGCGCGCGGCATTGCTTCGGACTTATATGTTTTCGCAGGACGTTGCCTTGCTTGACGAGCCTTTTTCCGCCCTCGATACACTGACGAAAAGCGCGATGCACAGATGGTATCTTGACGTAATGGATAAAATCCAGCTTTCGACTCTGTTTATCACCCATGATATTGACGAAGCCATCCTGCTTTCCGACCGTATTTATCTGCTCAGCAGTCAGCCGGGCAGAATAGCAGGTGAAATTATGATTTCACATCCGAAGCCACGAAGAGCAGACTTCAATCTCACACCTGAATTTCTCGCATATAAGCGAAGAATACTCGGGATGCTTTATTGACAGACTGTGGAAAAATGAATTATCAAGCAGCAAAACCCACCGTAAATATACTTACGGTGGGTTATTTATTACTTTTTGACACTAAAAAAGGACACCCTTTCGGATGTCCTTTTAAGTAATTCAAAAGATTGATGAATTAGAAGAGGTGGCACATTACTTCGTGGCCAGGAGCGATTTCCTTCATCTTTGGTTCTTCCTTGAAGCAAATATCCTTAGCATGTACGCAACGTGGAGCGAAGCGGCACATTGGCTTTGGTTCGATTGGGGAAGTGATTTCACCCTTGAGGATGATTCTTTCACGCTTAGCACCGAGCTTAGGAAGTGGGATAGCGGAGAGAAGAGCCTGTGTATATGGGTGAGATGGGTTAGCAAAGAGCTTTTCAGAAGGAGCCTTTTCGATCAAACGACCGAGGTACATAACAGCGATATCATCAGAGAAGTAGTTAACAACGGACAAGTCATGAGTGATAAAGATGTATGTAAGGCCACGCTGTTCCTGAAGTTCCTGGAGGAGGTTGAGGATCTGAGCCTGGATAGAAACGTCGAGAGCGGAAACTGGTTCGTCACATACGATGAACTTTGGATCGAGTGCGAGAGCACGTGCGATACCGATACGCTGACGACGACCACCGTCGAGTTCGTGTGGATATGCGTTTGTGAGACGTTCAGCAAGACCAACTGTCTTCATGAGTTCCTGTGTCTTTGCATCAACTTCTGCCTTAGATGCGTACATCTTGTGAAGCTTCATTGGTTCAGCAATGATTTCGGAAACGGACATACGAGGGTTGATGGAAGAATATGGGTCCTGGAAAACGATCTGCATCTTACGACGCATCTGACGGAGGCCTTCCTTATCGAGAGCTGTTACGTCTGTGCCGTCGAAGACTACCTTACCAGCTGTTGGTTCGAGAAGACGGAGAACAGCACGGCCTGTTGTGGACTTACCGCAACCGGATTCACCTACAACACCGAGTGTCTTACCTTCTTCGATCTTGAAGGATACATCGTCAACAGCATGAAGGTTACCCTTTGGTGTATGGAAATATTTTCTGAGGTCAGTTACTTCTAATAATGCCATTATTTGCCCCATCCTTTCAATTTAAAGTTCTTGTCCTGGTATGCCAAGCAAGCAGCGTAGTGTGTATCGCTGTACTTAACAAGAGCAGGCTTTTCTGTCTTACACTGCTCTGTTGCATACTGGCAACGTGGAGCAAATGCACAGCCCTTAGGGAGCTTTGTTGGGTCAGGCATAAGACCTGGGATTGGCTTAAGCTTTGCAGCTCTGTTTTCAACGTCTGGGAGAGAGTTGAAGAGACCTTCTGTGTATGGGTGCATTGTGTTGTTGAATACGTCTTCGAGGTTACCCTTTTCAACGATGGAACCAGCATACATAATAGCAACTTCGTCACATGTTTCAGCAACGATACCGAGGTCATGAGTGATCATGATTGTAGCTGTCTTGAACTGACTCTTGAGGTTGTTCATGAGTTCGAGAACCTGAGCCTGAATTGTAACGTCAAGAGCAGTTGTTGGTTCGTCAGCGATGAGGAGCTTTGGAGAACATGCGAGAGCGATAGCGATAACAACACGCTGCTTCATACCACCAGAGAACTGGTGAGGATATTCTGTGTGTCTTTCACCTGGAATACCTACAACTTCGAGCATTTCCATAGCTCTCTTGATTGTATCTTCCTTCTTCATGTCCTTGTTGTGGATAGCAACAACTTCTGCGATCTGATCGCCAACTGTGAGAACAGGGTTAAGGGATGTCATTGGGTCCTGGAAGATCATGGAAACAACGTTACCACGGATTTCGCGCATTTCCTTTTCGGAAGCAGCCATGATATCAACGCCGTCGAGGATGATCTTACCGGACTTCACCTTTCCTGGTGGGTCTGGAACGAGGCGAAGGATGGAAAGAGCTGTTGTTGTCTTACCGCAACCTGTTTCACCTACGAGACCGAGTGTCTTACCTTCAGCAAGCTGAATGTCAATGCCGTTAACAGCCTCTACGATACCTTCATCTGTTTCGTAGTGGATGACAACGTCTTTCATATCGAGCAAATACTTATTTTCCATAGTTTCTCTCCTTATCTCTTAAGTTTTGGGTCGAGAGCGTCACGGAGACCGTCACCGAGAAGGTTGAAGGCCAAGATTGTGATCATGATAGCGAGACCTGGGTACATTGTGATGTGTTCAGCATCACGGAGATACATACGGCCGCCGGAAAGCATAGAGCCCCATTCTGGAGTTGGTGGGGAGATACCAAGACCGATAAATGAGAGAGAAGAAATAGAAAGAATACAGGAAGCCATACGCATGGAAACCTGAACGATAACTGGGGAAAGGGAGTTAGGGATGATGTGTGTTGTGATGATGTGGGAGTCCTTAGCACCGATAGCACGTGCAGCTTCGATGAATTCCTGGTCCTTAACTGTAATAACCTGAGAACGGAGCATACGGGAGAAGGATGGAACAGAGGAGATACCGAGAGCGATCATCAAGCAGCCAACAGATGTACCGAACGCTGCAACGAGTGTGATAGCGAGGAGCAACTGTGGGATAGCCATAAATACGTCGAGTATACGCATGATGAGCATATCTGTCTTACCGCCGAAGTAACCAGCGGAGGAACCGAGAATGAGACCGAGAACCATCGCGAGCATTGTAGCTACAAAGCCAACGAGGAGGGAGATTCTGGAACCGTGAACGATACGAGCAAACATGTCACGACCGAATTCGTCTGTACCGAGGATATGTTCAGAAGTAGGACCCTGGAGACGGATCTTAACGTTCTGGAAAATAGCTTCAGCCTGGTAGTCACAGATAAAGTCTGCGCAAATAGCTACGAGGATAAGGCCAACAACGATGATACCACCGAGAACAGCCATGCGGTTCTTTGCGAGACGCTTAAGAACGTCGCCCCACATGCTGCGCTTCTTATTAGTTTTCTTAGCTTCCATTAAAATTTATCCTCCTTAAACCTTATTTGTATTCAGCCTTGATTCGTGGATCGATAAATGCATAAAGGATGTCAACGATGAGGTTAACTACCGAGAAGATAATAGTTGTAACGATAAGACAACCAAGAATCATTGGTGTATCCTTCTGCTTGATACCGTCAACGAGGAGACGGCCACAGCCTGGGATGGAGAAAACTGTTTCTGTGAGAACGGAACCACCGAGCATACCGCCGATCTGCATACCAATCATAGTAACAACTGGGATGAGAGCGTTACGGAGAGCGTGCTTGAGGATAACTGTTCTCTGGTTAACACCCTTAGCCTTAGCAGTTCTGATGTAGTCAGCACGGATAACTTCGAGCATAGAAGAACGAGTAAGACGTGTGATTGTAGCCATAGAAGATGTACCAAGGGAGATAGCTGGCATTACGAAAGACTTCCAGGAACCAACGCCACCGGATGGGAGCCAACCGAGGTTAAGTGCGAATGTGAGGATGAGGAGAAGACCAAGCCAGAAGGATGGCATGGAGATACCCAAGAGAGCACAAACCATGAGAACGTTGTCGAAGATGGAATACTGGTAAACAGCAGAGATAATACCGATTGGGAGAGCGAGAGAAATAGCAACCAACATGCCCCAGAATGTAAGTGTAATTGTTGGTGGGAACGCTGTAATAATTTCGCCCATAACGTCACGGCTCTTTGCCCATGACTTACCAAGGTCACCTCTACAAAGCTTTGCCATGTAGTTGAGATACTGGATAATGAACGGTTTGTCCAAACCGAGTTCCTTACGAACTTCCTGAATAGCTTCTTCTGTAGCTTCGATACCGAGGATGATAGCAACTGGATCACCTGGAGCGAAGTCGAGAATGAAGTAAACCAAGAAAGTTACGCCGATAATGACGGGAATAAGCATAAACAATCTTTTGAAAATATACTTGTACATACGACCTCCATTAAAAAATGTTTAATTTTGCCGCGTCCGGATGTTCTGGGGGCATCCGAACACAATGCTATTTTATTGTAAAAGTATAGCACGAATTTTTTTACCTGAATAGTATGTAAAATAACAAAAAAATCTGTCGATTTTTTGTGCAGATTGAACAAAACCTCGAAAAAATTATGTCTTTTTCGTGTTTTTATTCAACTTTTTGGTCGAAAATCAAACCAATAAGGCACAAAGTTTTTTCAACGACTTCAAGGCATCTTACATCCTCTTTGCGAAACTCAGCTTTGATCTTTTCGCAGTCGGTACTGTGGAACTGCTCTGAAAACTCATTCATAAACGCTTTCATCTTCTCTCTTTGCTCTTCGCATTTATGAAGGCATCCATTGCCGAACTTCAGCCCGATTGCGGCCAGACCTCCGGCACAAGCACCGCAAAGGTCTCCGACACCGCAGCCCCCGGCGAAGCTTCCGATGACTTTGACGAGTTCCTCGCTCAATGGTAACCCGTAAAGCTCGCACGCTCCTTTGAGAACTGCTTCAGCACAGCTATTGTCCTGCTCTATAAACAATTTCCATGCCGTTTCTTTGACTCTATTCATTTTAATCCCTCCTTTGTCCATTAGTATGAACGTGAGAAACAAATTATTACCGTTCGTGCGTCTGTAATAATTCGCAAATATTATAGCACATTTTCTTCCATAATTCAATAAATTTTCGCTTTATTTCAAATTATTTTTATGTTATAATAGTCACAAACCAATTTTAGCTGTATTCTGAGGTCTGAAAATCATGGATTATACATTATATAATATAATAAAAGCACACGCAGACAAGGGCGGCAAGCGTCTGCACATGCCGGGCCACAAAGGCAAGGGAATGGGCACGATTATGGACGGCGCCTACTATATCGACTATACCGAGACTCCTGCCACAGGCGACCTTTACGGTGACGAGCACGATTTCATCGACGATGCCGAAGAAAGAGCTGCCGCTTATTTTGGCGCGGAAAGCTGTCTTTTTCTCACCTGCGGTGCTACCCAAGGCATAAAATCTGCTATTTTCACCTTTACCAAAGGCAAAAACAGTCTGCTTGTCGACAGAAATACTCATAAGTCGATTCTCGACACCTGCGTACTGCTCGACGTTATGCCAAAGTATATCTGTCCTGAGTTTGACGGAAATCTCGGCATCACGAAGGGCTTCGACCTCGACGAGCTTGACAGAATGCTGAGTGAAAACGCAGAAATCTCGGCTTTTCTCCTTACAAGTCCGACCTATTACGGCTATTGCCACGACGTGAAGGCGATTGCCGACGTATGTCACCGCCACAACGTGAGTCTTATCGTCGATTCTGCCCACGGCAGTCATCTCAAGGCCTGCGGTGTGCCTGACCCTGTAAGCGAAGGTGCTGACGCGGTTATCTATTCGGCACACAAGACCTTGCCAAGCCTGACTCAGAGCGCCTTTCTCCTGCTTCGCGACAAAAGCAACGAGCCGAAGGCACGTCGCGGATGCATACTTTTCGGCACCACCTCTCCATCCTATCCTATGATGGCATCTCTTGATATAGGTCGCGAATTCATTGAAAAACTTGACGAAAACGTTAAAAATAACGTGATAAGCGCTTGTAGCAGCCTTCGTGCAAGGCTTGAGGAGATGGGCTTTGCCGCTCCTTTCCTCGGTGACCCTCTGCGAATCACAATCA
>JAFYNW010000201.1 GCA_017547995.1 Clostridia bacterium
AAAGATGCACGGGAAATTTGTTTTGATATATGGAATTACAAAGCAGGGGTGTTGCGCCTCAATCCTAAATATCACAATACAATCAATGCTTATGTAAATACGTTGCAGACGAAACATGAGAGAAAGTGTTTTTTATATGGTGGTACTTTATACGGATGGGAAATAGTGATGAATACAAACATGGGTGGAGGATTACCTGTCGTGGGATTCTGGGAAATGAAACAGGATATATACGATATAAGTAAGGTTTAGCGTATCTTCTATTATAGAGAGTTTTCCTTTTGCTTAATTGATTTTGCCTCTGCTTTATGCTATAATTATGCTATAACATAAAGGAGGGGTTGCTTATGAAAAAAGGTGGAATTATTGCTTTGGCTGTGATTCTCGTAATTGCGGTGATTGGCGGTATTATGCTGATGAAATTCATGGGTTCGCCTGAATATGCCCTTATGAAAATCGGCAAGGACATCGCATCGCAGGGCATTGAGGGCATTTATCCTCATCTTACGGCCGATGGTCAGCAGATGCTCGACAAGATAAATGAGGTTGCTGACAACAAAATTGTCGGCGCGCTCGTTTCGCTTTTTGGTCTCGAAGACGATATCGCCATTTTCAAGGAAAAGCTTTCTATGATGAAATGGGATGTTGAGGAGATTATGAAGGGCAAAAACAACGCGCAGGTCATCCTCGATTTCGAGTACAGCGAGGAAATCGAAGGCACTGTTGAGATTTCAATGGTGAAGCAGGGAAAAGAATGGAAAATCGACGGCATCGAAATGCCACAGTTTGATAAGGACTAAAATAAATACGTAAAGCAAAAAGGTGGCAAGTTATATTGCTGCCTTTTTTATGAATAAAAAATGAAAAAAGCACCCTGTTGGGTGCTTTTCTTATGTCTTAAACCATCATAGGACGGTGGCGCTGATATTTTGCCTTCATATTTTTACTGTCGATATGCTTATCATAAGCATGGCGAGCCGCGAGAATCATATCGATGGTCGCCTCATCGTGAGCCACGTGAGCACGGGCGCAAAGATTGAGATATCCGCCCTGCGCCGTTTCGTCAGCCACCTCACTTGTGTAGGCAACTGTGGTCAGCCAAGGGAAGCGGATGGACGAATAGCGGTGATTTCTGTCGAAATCGTAAGGAATCCAATAGTCAATCATGTCCTTGTAATAATCGGCAGGGAAAAGCTTTGGCAGCCACGCGTGAGCGTACTTTTCAAACTGAGCGCTCCACTCCTTGTTGAGGCTTGCCATCTCGTCAATCGATCCGATTTTGTCGGCAATCACGTCCTCTATATGCTTATTCACGGCAAAATTGCCTGCAAATTCCTCATTTTTCACATACCAATAATAGCCGTAGAGCAACGAGCGAGGCAGCCAGAAGCCTTTGTAGGACGGCGAGGTGTAGCCTGAGAATTGCTGCTCCCATTCGTGGGACGGCACGCCGTGGTTGTCGACCACGATGTCAGGAATAAACTTTTCGTAGATGCGAGTCTGCCCCATAATCTCGGTGTGAATTGTATTTTTCTGGAAAATATCGTGGGAGAATTCTTTACCGGTGGCGTTGAAACGGGCCACGTGAAGCTTCCAGTTTGGATGCTCCTTCTGCAATTCATAATGAATAGCCGTGCCGTCCACGTTTTCAAGCGGCAGAATCACAAGATTCATTTTGTCGGCAATATCGGCATATTTTTCGTCGGTAAGAAGCTTTTTAATCAGCATAAATGCCGCGTTTGTGGAGGAAACCTCGTTTGCGTGGTGGCGGCAGTTGATATATTCGCTCGGCAGACGGGTCAGGCGCTTGGTGAGGGAAAGATATCCCTCGTGTTTTGGCGCAAACCACACGCCGAAAAGCTTTCTGCCCATGTATGAGCGTGCGATTTCGAAGACCTCGATGCCGTCCACCGCCTTAAGCTGCTCCATCACTTCGAGATACGTCTCATAGCTGAAAAGTGTGGATTCATAAAGCTCGATATCGTTGATGTTTTTACATTTATTTACAGATTTAACGCACGGATGAGCAGTGTAAACCATACCGCTGTCGCAGATGAAGTTGAGAGTGCCGATGCCCTTGGTGATGATGCCGTCGTTGATAAGCTCAGCGTAAGCCTTGATGACCTTCTCATCCACGCCCTGTGCAGAAATATCGAAAACAAGGCCGTTTTCGTATGAAATCCGGCTGATAAAAAGGGATATTTCATCGTGATTACGGACAGACTCAATGACCTTGCCATCCTTCACGATGCAAGGCTGAGGGGCGAGCTGCTCGTAAAGCGTAGCAGTAAACTCAGGCTTGCCCTGAGCGTTGTGGATGACGGGCAGGATGAGGCCGGGAGCGTCAAACATCTGGCCGTATTTTTCCTTGCCGTAATTCTTGAAATAGTCACCGCCCAGGAAATACATATCCTCGTGAAAGGCGTCGAGTGAGGAAATCATATCCTCGCGTGAAGGCAGACGGTAGTCAGGCTCGCTTACAGAAATTTCCAATTCAAGCTTGCTGAAAAAAGGCTGGTCGTCAGCGCTTAAGTCAGGATATTTCTCCTCGCACCAAGCCTTTACAGCAGGGAGGACGTGAGTCTGATAATCGTCCCAGATACGCTCAAGGTCGGTCTTTACGTAGGATTCAAAGGCGGTTTTGCCATTGATTACAGCCTTGATGTAGCCTGTGGATGGGTGGACCTTGCCCATATTTTTATGCTCGTCCATAAATGGACGCTCGCTTGCGTGAGCCTTGTAGGTAAAACGCATTCCATCTGCTTCGACAGCATAAGTTATATCTTCGTCGGTGTCAAGAACGGCAAAGTTCACGTCATTTCTGTCGATTTTCAGCGTATTTATGATGACATCCTCGATAGGATAAAGCTCCTGCAGATAGC
>JAFYNW010000202.1 GCA_017547995.1 Clostridia bacterium
CCTGAGTTATAACTATATCAATCTGCTTTTCTTCCACTATTTTCACCTCACTGAAATACTGTGTTTCACTTTGCGAGGTGGCGGGCATCTGCTTTCCTCTTATCATTATACTGCCTAAAAACAGACAGAGTATAATGGATATAACGGTAATGGCAGTGTAAATCAGCCCTTCTCTTTTGCTGTCCATAATATCACCTCAAGTGATATATATGGGATTTTATGGGAAATATGATTTTTATTAAATAGAGTAAAGTAAATCAAAAAGGCAGACCGAAGTCTGCCTTTAGATATGTTACTAATTCAAGAAATCCTTGAGCTTCTTGGAGCGGCTTGGGTGACGGAGCTTACGGAGAGCCTTAGCTTCGATCTGACGGATACGTTCACGTGTAACGTTGAATTCCTTACCAACTTCTTCAAGTGTTCTTGTTCTGCCATCTTCGATACCGAAGCGGAGGCGGAGCACCTTTTCTTCTCTTGGTGTGAGTGTGCTGAGAACTTCAACAAGCTGTTCCTTGAGGAGAGAGAAGGATGCAACTTCACTTGGTTCCGGAGCATCATTGTCAGGGATAAAGTCGCCAAGATGGCTGTCTTCTTCTTCACCGATTGGTGTTTCGAGAGAAACAGGTTCCTGTGCAATCTTGAGGATTTCACGAACCTTGTTTACAGGCATATTCATTTCTTCTGCAATTTCTTCAGGAGATGGGTCGTGACCGAGTTCCTGGAGAAGCTGACGGGAAACGCGGATAACCTTGTTGATTGTTTCAACCATGTGAACTGGGATACGGATTGTTCTCGCCTGGTCAGCGATAGCTCTTGTGATAGCCTGTCTGATCCACCATGTTGCATAAGTTGAGAACTTGAAGCCCTTTGTATAGTCGAACTTTTCAACAGCCTTGATAAGACCAAGGTTACCTTCCTGGATAAGGTCGAGGAAGAGCATACCACGGCCTACGTAGCGCTTTGCGATACTTACAACAAGACGGAGGTTTGCTTCGGAGAGACGCTTCTTTGCCTTTTCATCGCCTTCAAGGATGCGTTCAGCAAGCTTGATTTCTTCGTCCATGGAGAGAAGGTCAACCTTACCGATTTCCTTGAGGTACATTCTGACAGGGTCATCGAGAGGAAGACCGTCAACGAGGAAATCTGTGTCGAGGATTTCTTCTTCTTCGTCCTCGATTTTCATAAGCTCTTCTGCGTCTACTTCTTCAACAGTTACGATATCTTCATAGAAATCTGTATCTTCGAGAGAAACTTCGATGCCGAGCTTTTCGAGATTGTCAAAAAGTTCGTCCTGCTGGTCGCCGTTGAGGCCGAGTTCATCGATAACGATGTTTACGTCCTTCATTGTAATCTTGTTCTTCTGCTTTGCAGCTTCAACAAGACGGTGTGCCATAAAATTCTTCGCATCCTTCTTGGATGCTTTTTTTACAGTTTCTGCCATTATTTTCCCCACTCTTTCTTTTTTCTGATCAATTCAAGCATTGGATCCTGCTCTGCGCTGTTGCGCTTGATATATTCTGTTCTTATCGTGTCAATACAGTCGTCGAGAGCGATCTCAACACCGTTCAGAGGATACCTGTACGTAGTGCACAGTGACGTTATATGTGCGCTTTCCACAGGCTCGAGGAAATTTACTATTCCATGCAGGCTGACGCTCTTGCTTTCGCTGTATTTTTCTACGATTGTTTCATATATTTTACCCAGAAACTCGGATGAAAACATTTCTTTCGAAAGTTTTTCCATTGTTTTTGGGATATATTCGTCATTTTTCAATATGATTGCCAGCACGCCTTCTTCACTTTTGGCCGAGCGGACGTTTTCATATTTCAGCTCCCTGCTCTTCGGCTGGGAATTTTTGATCGGACTTGCAGCGTCCTTTTCGTAAGTCTTGCGCTCACGACGGCCTCTGCTCAGCCTTGTCTTTTCGATTTCCTTGATGACTGCGGCAACCGAAACGCCTGTATCGGCGGCGATATTGCGGGCGTAAATCTCACGCTCAACGTCACTGTAGATGCCGGCCACGTAGCCGATGGCATCCTTCATATAGGCTATCTTTTCTTCGTCCACGTCAAGGTCATACTTGTTTTTTATTACCGAAAGACGGTATTCATTGCCGACCTGAGGCTTTTCCAGAAGCTTTTCAAAGCCGAGAGAACCATTTTTCTTGATAAACTCGTCAGGGTCTTTTGCGTTAGGGACTTTGAGGACTCTGACGTTGATGGCGTTTTTGGAAAGAATCTCCATAGCTCGTGCCGTTGCCTTCTGCCCTGCTTCGTCCGAGTCGTAACAGATTACGACCTCGTCCTTGAAGCGCGCTATGAGGCGGGCCTGCTCAGGAGTGAATGCTGTGCCGAGAGAAGCGATGGCGTTGTCAAAGCCTGCCTGATGGAGGGCGATGACGTCCATATAGCCTTCGGCAAGGATGAAGTTTTTGCGCTTGGTCTTTTTCGCGATATTGATGGCGAAAAGATTGCGGCTTTTGTTGTACACCAGAGTATCTGATGAGTTTATGTATTTCGGAAGACTGTCGTCAAGGACTCGTCCGCCGAATGCGATGACGTTGCCTCTCACGTCGATGATAGGAAACATAACGCGGTTGCGGAAGCGGTCATAGACGCCGCCGCTTTTGTTTTTGGAGGCCAGACCTGCATCACTCAGCTCGGCTTTTGTAAAGCCTTTGCGAAGCATGGCGCCTGTCAGGGCATCCCACGAATCGGGCGCAAAGCCCAGACCGAAATTGGTTATCGTTTTATTTGAAAGGCCGCGGTTACGGAAATATTCCATAGCGCCAAGGCCAAGTTCACTGTTGAGTGTTGCATGGAAGAAGCGTGCCGCCTCTTTATTGAGGGCGAGCATACGCTCTCTGCGTCGTCTGCCTTCATCATCATTGTCGGTATCGGGCATTTCCATGCCGTACATATCGGCCAGAAACTTGACGGCTTCCTGAAAATTGAGGCTTTCAATCTTCATTATAAAGCTTATAACACCGCCGCCCTCCGAGCAGCCGAAGCAATGAAAAATCTGCTTATCCGGAGAAACGGAAAACGAAGGAGTTTTTTCGCCGTGGAATGGGCAGAGGCCAAAATAATTGGCGCCGCTTTTTCTTAACTTGACGTATCGTGAAACGACGTCGACTATATCAGCTCTGTCGATTATCGTCTGAACGAAACTTTCAGGTATTGCCATAGCGTCCTCCTTTCTGTTGTTTTCACTGCTAATAAGTTTCAATCCCTCCATTACACAAGGGTTGCAATGGGATTCTTTACACTTTGCTCCAGCCTTTCGGGACAAACAGCTCTTCATATCGTGCGACTGCATAGCGGTCTGTCATACCTGCTATATAGTCTGCCACAACGTTGTGGAGAGTGTCGTTTTCAAGCTGATTTATATAATCCTGCGGCAAACGGTCTTTATTCTTTACGAAATAGTGGAAGAGGGACTGGATTATACCGACGCCCTTGCCTTCCTCGCCCTTTGCCAGAGGGTTTCTGTAAACGTTTTCAAAGAGATATTCGCGAAGCTCCATCATTGCATTTTCGATATGCCCGTCCATGCCGATAACAGGCTTCCCGAAACTATATTGTATAACAGAATCCACCAACGTGTCAATTCTTTTATTGTGTTTATCGCCTAAAATATCCGATAAATGCTTTGGAATGTCCTCATTTTTAAGAATTCCTGCACGGATTGCATCGTCGATATCGTGATTGATATAGGCAATACGGTCGGCATACTTGACGATTCTGCCACACAGCGTCTGCGCTTCAAGGTCACCCGAGTGGCAGACGATGCCATCGCGGACTTCGAAGGTGAGATTGAGGCCCTTGCCGTCATTTTCAAGCTTTTCAACCACGCGGAGGCTTTGTCCGTTATGTGTGAAGCCGTTTTCCTTGACTTCATTTAAGGCTCTTTCGCCTGCGTGACCGAATGGTGTGTGACCTAAATCATGCCCTAAGGCTATCGCTTCCGTCAGGTCCTCATTGAGCATAAGGGCTCTTGCTATTGTGCGGGAAATCTGCGAAACCTCGAGAGTATGTGTAAGACGTGTTCTGTAATGGTCTCCTTCCGGCGAGAGAAAGACCTGAGTCTTGTGCTTGAGGCGGCGGAAGGTTTTACAATGGAGGATTCTGTCTCTGTCGCGCATAAACTCCGTGCGGTTAGGACAAGGTGCGCTGTAACGCTCTCTGCCTTTTGTTTCGCCTGAAAGGACTGCATAAGGCGACAGAAGAAGCTTTTCGTTATTTTCAATTCTTTCACGGATGGTCATAACTTCACCTCCCGGAATAGTAAAAATGAAGTACACTTACAGTACGTTAAGCAGCTTCGCTATGAAGTGTGCCTGCGGCACATGAAGCACTGCTTTCGGCAGTATTGTGGTATCTGCGATGCGATTTGATAAACGGCCTTCGGCCTACACCTCATCCACCACAAGCGGTCCGCCTTCCCCTCGAGGGGAAGGCTGAGAACGAAAGGGACAAAATAAAACCACATATCCCCTGTATTTATATAATACGCGGGAAATGTGGTTTTTGCTTTTTTTATTTTGAAAAAAATTAAATTTTTTTCGGAATAAGCTTTTCGCACTCAATTTCAGGAATTACCTGACCGCTTGTAAGCTCTGTGATATGCTTCTGGAATGCTTCAAACTTTTCAACAGGCATCTGAAGCTTGAGCACAACGTCTGCCCCATATTCAACGTCAGCCTCTGTGATTTCGTAATGGACGAAAGTATTTCTCACAGGGTCAAGGAAGTTATACGGCATACGGGCATTTACAATATAGAATGGTGTCAGCATACTTACGCCGCTGTTTTCGAGAGCAAGGGCTGCAGCCTTGCCGTAAGCGCGGACGAGACCGCCTGCACCGAGAAGTGTGCCGCCGAAATAACGTGTGACAACGATAAGACAGCAATAGACCTGCTGCTTTTTCAGCACCTCAAGGATAGGCATACCTGCTGTGCCCTGAGGCTCACCATCGTCGGAAAAGCGCATTACGTTATCGGAATCGAGGACGTAAGCATAGCAGTTGTGTGTGGCATCCCAATACTTCTTACGCAATTCAGCCAGCTTTTCATTTGCTTCTTCGGCTGTTTCCACATAATAAAGATGGGCTATAAAGCGGGATTTTTTCTCGATATATTCAGCTTCGCCATTACCAGAGGGAATCTTCTGAAACTGTTTCATCCTTGTCCTCCGAATATTTTTTGTATCTGCCCCAGAGCTTTGCATCGACTACTGCAACAACCTTGACGCCTTCACCGAGGAATTCTGTGCTCTTGACCTTGGCATCTCTGTGGAGAATGTCAACAACACCGCCATCGGAATATGGGATGAGGAAGGTTGCTTCGCGCTTGTTTGCATTGAGCGTATCGATGATTGCCAGAAGCAAATCATCAAGGCCGACCTTGTTGAGAGCGGAGGCATAGATAGCACCCGTTCTTCTTGGCATCATATTGAATGGAATCTTGTCGATTTTATTGAAAACAACGATTCTTGGTGTTTCCTGAGCGCCTAAATCTGCGATGAGCTTTTCCACAACGTTTTCCTGCATTTCCCAGTTTTCATTGGATGCGTCGATAACGTGGACGAGCACGTCGGCATAGACGAGCTCTTCAAGAGTTGCCTTGAAGGCATCGACGAGATGATGAGGAAGCTTTCTGATAAAGCCTACTGTGTCGGAGATGAAGACCTCGCTGTTGTCATAGAGGCGCATGCTCTTTGTCGTAGGGTCGAGGGTATCAAACAGACGGTTGTTTGCGTGGACGCCTGCGCCTGTGAGGGAATTGAGAAGTGTTGATTTACCTGCGTTTGTATAGCCTACGATAGCAACCTGTGGGATTTCCGACTTTTCACGCTTTTTGCGCTGTGTTGTACGAATCTGCTTTACGTGGTCGATTTCAGTTTCCAGTTTCTGGATAATCTGACGGATATGACGACGGTCTGTTTCAAGCTGTGTTTCACCAGGGCCACGTGTACCGATAGGGCTCTTGCCGCCCGATGCAGTCTGTCTTACAAGATGTCCCCACATACCGGAAAGTCTTGGGAGGAGGTACTTATACTGTGCAAGCTCGACCTGAAGGATACCTTCTCTTGTCTTTGCTCTGTCGGCAAAGATATCGAGGATGAGGGCGTTTCTGTCGATTACGCGGCACTTTGTGATTTCTTCGATGGCACGTGTCTGTGATGGAGAGATTTCATTGTCGAATACGACGAGGTTTGCTTCGTGAGCCTCGATAAGAGCCTTGAGTTCTTCTGCCTTGCCTTCACCGATGAAGGTATGTGGGTCTGGGGATTTTCTGTTCTGCAGGAGGATTGCCGCTGTTTCACCGCCTGCTGTTTCGAGAAGCTCACTGAGTTCGTCGAGTGTTTCGTTGTCTGAGTTTTCAAAATCCTTGAGAGCGCCGCAGTTGATGCCCACGAGGATGGCTTTTTCTATTTTCTTTTCAATTACTTCGTTCATTTGTTTTCCTTATTTAGTTAATTTTCGGTTGCCCAATGGATCGTTCCAGTCAATCTTCTTAAAGTAGAGATAGAATGACACGAGAAGCACGAGGTTGTTACTTACAAGTGTTGAGATTGGAATGATAAGATAGTTGGCATCAAAGAGTGCATTTGCGATGATGATGATTGGATATCTGAAGCCTACGATACGAAGGCCGTTGATGATGATCGGGAGCTTTGTCTTGCCGACTGCGACGAAGACACCGCACACGATACTTGCACAGCAGAAGCCTAAGATACCAAAGATTGTGATTCGCTGTGTTACGGTAACCTTATCGAGAAGCATAATCTGGTCTTCTTCCACAAAG
>JAFYNW010000203.1 GCA_017547995.1 Clostridia bacterium
GAAACTTGATGAAAATACTGCTTTCGGTATTTATAATATCCCTCGTCTGCATCCTTCCTGCAAAAGCGGCAGGGAGCGACGTGCTCAAGGTAGGCTTGTTCTATAGCTCGAATGCCTTGCCTGCGGCAAACCTGCAGAACGTCACGGGCATTGGCTATGGTTATGAGGTCGGCTATTTTGACAGCACACGTCAGTTTGTGCCGCTTTATAGCATTGACTCGACCAATAAAATCACAATGGTCAAGGATAAGCTGATGTATATCGACTCGTCGAATGCCTACTATGATGTAAAGCCTAATAGCTTTACTACAACGATTTCACCTTACCATTTACAGCTCAACACACAGTTTGAAACAAGGGAGGAGCTTGAGCTTGCAATCTATGTCCTCAGCGATTATGGTCTCACAGCCTTTCCTGCATACACAAACAATGACTATGCCGTAAGATGCGGTCAGTATGAAACAAAAGCCAAGGCTGAAGAAGCGCTTCTTGAAGTATCAGCTATGACAGGCCTCGAGTTTTCGGTATGCGGCTACAGCAACACCTGCTACACAGTAACTGCAACGGGTACAAATACAATATTCTTCGAATATGACAACGGCACGCCTATGGCAATCATGCCTATATATGCAGAAGGCAAGGCGCAGACCTGGTTCAAGGGATATAAATATTACGGCGGCTTCGAATATAACCGTGTCAACGGCAATGATATCTCCGTCATCAATTATCTCACGGAAGACGACTATGCCAAGGGCGTCGTGCCTTACGAAGTAAATCCTAACTGGCATACCGAAGTGCTTAAGGTGCAGGCACTCTGTGCAAAATCCTACGCTCAGAATTGTATCGGCAAGCATAAATCTCAGGGATTTGATATCTGCAATACAACGCATTGTCAGGTTTACAACGGCACAAATCAGGCAACAGCCAAGAGTGACGCGGCTTGCGATGAAGTGTCCGGTCAGTACGTCGTTTATAACGGCAAAATTGCCCAGACCTATTTCCATGCATCCAGCGGCGGTCATACGGAAGACGTTGAAAACATCTGGGGCAGCAAGGTGGATTATCTCCGCGGTGTGCCTGATGACTATCTCAAGTACACAAGCTCACCATACGAAAACTGGAGCTACAAGCTTTCTCTCGATAAGATTACACAGATTCTCAAGTCAAAGGGTTATTCCGTAACTAAAATCACAGATTTCTACGTAAGCAAGTATTCCAAGTACGGCAACGTGCTTCAGCTTGCATTTGTCGACCAGACAAACGGCAGAAAGACGGTTTCCGGTGATACAGCAAGAACACTTCTCAACAGCAGTACGCACGGCGTAACGATTTACAGCCACAGATATACAGTCACAAACGACAGCGCGGGTGTTTACGTCGGCAATCGTCAGGTCAAGAGTATCGGCGATATCTTTGCCATCGGTGCAGACCTTGTGAAAAAGGCGCTCACAGGCAACTGGAATGAGGTCAAGGTGCTTTCCAAAGATGGCGTAAGCACAATTTCCACAGGCTCAGGCTCGTCCGATATCATTATTCAGGGCTCAGGCTCAGGCCATAATATTGGTATGAGTCAGTGGGGCGCACGCGGTATGGCTGAAAATGGAATTAACTATATCGATATAATCAAACATTATTTTACAGGAGTTGAAGTAGGAAATGTCGACTAATTTGAAAAAATCCGATTTTTATTTTGATTTGCCTGAAGAGCTCATCGCGCAGACTCCGATTGAAAAGCGCGATACCTCCCGTCTTATGGTGGTGGACAAGAGCACAGGCGAAGTTTTCCATAAGCATTTCTATGATATCATAGACTATCTCAGAGAGGGCGACTGCCTTGTCGTCAACAACACAAGAGTTATCCCTGCACGTCTCTTAGGCAACCGTGATACAGGTGGTGCTATTGAGCTTCTGCTCCTCAAGGACATGGGCGACGATAACTGGGAATGTCTTGTTTATCCGGGCAAGAAGCTTAAGGAAGGCGCAAAGGTTGTATTCGGCGAAGGTCTTCTCAAGGGTGAAATCGTCAAGGTGCAGGACGATGGCAACCGCATCGTACACTTTACTTACGACGGAATCTTTTTGGAAATCCTTGATAAATTGGGCATGATGCCATTGCCTCATTACATCAAGGCTGAATTGGGCGAAAAAGAACGCTATCAGACTGTATATTCC
>JAFYNW010000204.1 GCA_017547995.1 Clostridia bacterium
ATATCCTGCACCTTGTCAGGATTTGTGAAATTGAGATGTTTTACGTCACCGAAAACTTCAGCAATTGCAGTCGCAGTGCGTTCGTTTGTGCGTGTAGGCGAAAAATAAATTGCGTATGTAGACATAGTATTTACCTCTTTAACGGAAGATGCGGAGCAAATCCTATTAAATGTGATTTATCACACCGCACCTCTTCACTTTTCACTATTACATATTACTTTTTGCGGGAGGGCGCAGAGACCCTCCCCTACGTTTTTACTTGTTAAATATTTTTTTACAACTTGATTACCTTCTGGCCGCCCATGTATGGAACGAGAACTTCAGGAACTGTTACTGTGCCGTCTTCGTTCTGGAAGTTTTCAAGGATAGCAGCAAGAGCACGTGGGCAAGCAAGTGAAGAACCGTTGAGTGTGTGAACGAATTCAGCCTTTGCACCCTTTTCTCTCTTGAACTTGATGTTAGCTCTGCGAGCCTGGTAGTCCCAGTAGTTGGAGCAGGAAGAAATTTCAACGTACTTGTTGTAGGATGGCATCCATACTTCGAGGTCATACTGCATAACCTGGTTGCCGCCCATGTCACCTGTGCAGCATACTACGACACGGTATGGGAGACCGAGAGCCTGGAGAATCTTTTCAGGCACTGCAACGAGCTTTTCGAGCTCTTCCATGGAGTCTTCAGGCTTTGTGAACTTAACGATTTCAACCTTGTCGAACTGATGAACGCGGATGAGACCACGTGTGTCACGGCCTGCTGCGCCTGCTTCTGCACGGAAGCAAGGTGTGTATGCTGTGTAGAGCATTGGGAGCTGGTCGCCTTCGAGGATTTCGTCAGCGTGGTAGTTTGTTACAGGGATTTCAGCTGTGGAGATGAGATAGTAGTCGGAGTTTTCAATCTTGAACATATCTTCAGCAAACTTTGGAAGCTGAGCTGTACCTGTGAGAGTCTTGCTGTTAGCAAGGTATGGTGTCATAAGCTCTGTGAAGCCTTCGCCTGTATTTACGTCGAGGTAGAAGGAGATGAGAGCTCTTTCAAGCTTAGCGCCTGCGCCCTTGAGGAAGTTGAAGCGTGTACCTGCAACCTTTACACCGCGTGGCTGGTCGAGGATATCGAGGTCAGCACCGATGTCCCAGTGTGGCTTTGGTTCATATTCAAACTGCTTTGGTTCGCCCCAGGAGCGTACAACAACGTTGTCCTCGGAATCCTTACCTACAGGCACCTTATCGCAAGGCACGTTTGGTGTGATGAGGAGGAGGTAGTTGAGTTCCTTTTCAACTTCGCCGAGCTTAACCTGTTCGTTCTTTACCTGTTCGGAAAGAGCCTTCATTTCAGCCATGATAGCGGAGATATCTTCGCCTGCCTTCTTGAGCTGTGGGATGGACTTATTGATCTTGTTCTGCTCTGCCTTCTTTGTTTCAGCGGAGAGAATGAGAGCCTTTCTTTCGTCGTCGAGAGCGATAATCTTATCGATCTGTTCGTCGAGATTCTTGCCTCTTGCAGCAAGGCGTTCCTTTACGTACTGAGTATTTTCTCTGATATAACGGATATCAAGCATTGTAGTTTCCTTCTTTTATATAATAGATTTGTTTTGTGTTTTTTCGCGTGCGAATTAGTGCTTTATTCTTGTGAGCTGGTTGATGAGCGACTCTAAATCGTCGTTTCCATAAAACTCTATGTATAACTTACCTTTTCTTTTACCATTAGTAATAGAAACATTGCGGCCGATTGCTTCGGCAAGCTTCTTTTCAACCTGTTCCACGTACATCTTTTCAAGATTCCTGGATGGCTGCTCAGGCTTTTCACCCGATTCAAGAATACGCTTTACCATAGCCTCAACCTGTCTTACAGACAGCTCTTTTTCAACGATTTCGTGAGCGATATCAACTACCTCTTCCCTGTCCTTGACAGGAAGAAGTGTTCTGCCGTGGCCCGCTGAAAGCTTGCCCGATTCCACCATAGTGAGAATCTCCTGTGGCAGCTCGAGAAGTCGCACAGCGTTTGCAACTGCAGGACGGGATTTTGAAACTGCGTTTGCAACCTCATCCTGAGTCATATTGTATTCTTCCATCAGCTTTTTGAAGCCCTGAGCTTCTTCGATTGGAGAAAGGTCCTCACGCTGAAGATTTTCAACCATCGAAAGCTGATAAGCCTTCTTTTCATCGATATCGAGAACGATGGCAGGAATTGTCTTTAAGCCCGCCTTTCTTGCCGCGCGCCAGCGTCTTTCACCTGCGATAATCTCATAGCCCTTGTCGACCTTTCTGAGAGTAATCGGAGTGATGACACCGTTTTCCTTGATATTTTCAGCCAGCTCTGTGAGAGCTTCTTCATCAAAATAATGACGTGGCTGTTCAGGATTCGGGCTTATCTCATAGATATCTATTTCATTGGTGCTTTTTTCGTCAAAGATCTCATCGCCTAAAAGGGCGGAAAGGCCCTTGCCCAAGCCTTTGCTTATTGCCATAGGCTATCCCCTCCTGTTTTTTTCGTCGATTTCTTTACATACGTTGCCATAGCTTTCAGCACCGCGGCAAAGGCGGTCGTAAGCGAAAATAGGCAGGCCGTGTGATGGCGCTTCCGAAAGACGTACGTTTCTCGGAATAACCGTTTTATATACCTTGGAGCCGAAGAATTTCTTGATTTCCTCAGCAACCTGAATGGTCAAGTTTGTCTGTCCGTTGTACATTGTCAGCAGAATACCTTCAAAGTCGATATTCTTGTTCATTGAACGCTTGACTGTACGGATTGTGTGTGTCAGCTGACTCAGGCCTTCGAGGGCATAGTATTCGCACTGCATAGGCACGAGCACTGTGTCACAGGCCACGAGGGCGTTGAGCGTGAGAAGTGCAAGAGACGGAGGACAGTCGATGAAGATATAGTCGTATTCCTCTCTCACAGCGTCGAGTGCGTTTTTGAGTATGTATTCGCGGCCTTCAGTGGATACAAGCTCGATTTCCGCGCCGGCAAGATTGTTGTCGGTCGGCAGCACGTCGCACCATTTTGTCTTGACTCTCGCCTCTTTTACAGTGGCATTGCCCATAAGCACGTCGTAGACG
>JAFYNW010000205.1 GCA_017547995.1 Clostridia bacterium
CTTCGAATGCGAAGCTACGGCACTATTGACGAAGAGGGCAGGGTTTTCCTTGAAATAAAGAAGAAATACGACGGCATCGTCTATAAAAGGCGAGTTTCAATGACTCACAAAGAGGCGATGGAGGCTGTCAAAAGCAAGAAAATGCCTCAGACTGCGGGGCAGATAGGCAGGGAAATCGAGTACTTCCTTAAAAGATACAACGTATCGCCAAAGCTTTATCTCTCCTATGAGCGAAGAGCCTTTTCGGGGCTTAAGGAGACAGACCTTCGCATTACTGTGGACGACAACATCCTGTCGCGATACGATGACGTCAGCCTTGTAAAGGGAGACTGGGGCGAGAAACTGCTACCGGAGGGATATCTGCTTATGGAGATAAAAACGGCGTCAGCCTTCCCTTTGTGGCTTGCAAAGGCCTTGTCGGAATACGAAATAACACCGACGTCATTTTCGAAATACGGCAATATTTACAGAAAAAATATAACGGCAAATATGGAGATTCAAAATGTTTTCTAACGTACTTACACAAATCAACGGTACCTTGAGCCTTTCGTCCATCGCGATATGTATCGGATGCGCAGTGATTATGGGGCTTATCATCGCATCGGCATATATGATGAGCGGCAGATACACGAAAAACTTCGTGGTGACTCTGAGTATTCTTCCTGTAATCGTGGCAATGATAATCATTATGGTAAACGGCAACCTTGGCACAGGCGTTGCAATCGTAGGTGCATTCAGCCTTATCCGCTTCCGCAGTGTGCCGGGCTCATCAAAGGAAATCAGCGCCGTATTCTTCTCTATGGCGGCAGGTCTCTCTGCAGGCTCGGGCTACGTGGCTTTCGGCCTTATCTTCACAGTGGTTATCAGTCTTCTCTGGCTTATGCTTTATAAGCTTCCGTTTGCAAACGGTGTAAGCAATTCCCGTCATCTCAAGGTGACTATCCCTGAAAGCCTCGACTACACAGAGGTATTCGATGATATTTTCGCGCAGTACACAAGCAGTCACGAGCTTATGCGTGTCAAGACGACAAACCTCGGCAGTATGCTCGAGCTGACATACGATATCAATCTCAAGGACGTCAAGGCGGAAAAGCAGTTTATCGATGATATCAGATGCCGCAACGGCAATCTCACAATAATCTGCAGCCGTATTTCCACAGTAACGGAGGAATTATAGTGAAAAAATACATCGCAATTATTCTCGCAATCGCTATGATGGCAAGCCTTTTTGCAGGATGCAGTAAGGCTGATATAACAGACACAACGGCTGCCACTGAGGCGGGAAACAAGGAAAATCCAACACAGAACGGAATAACTGCTGAAAATAATACGCTCAGTATTCCAAATCACGACGGAAGTCTCTATGAAGTCAAGCTCAGCGACAAGCATGCCGATGCTTCCTATAACGAAGCGAGTGCAACGAAAATCACCCTCAAGGGTAACGGCATTGACGTTAATGGCGCAGGTGCAGGTGTAAACGGCAGCGTTGTCACAATTTCATCCGCAGGCACATATATCGTCAGCGGCAAGCTTGATGACGGCCAGATTATCGTAAATAATCAGGCTAAGGAGGATATTCATATCGTGCTTGACGGTGCGGATATCACCTGCAGCAACAGTGCGTCAATCTTCATTCAGCAGGCAGGCAACACAAAAATCACTCTCGTGGGCGAAAATCATCTTGCCGACGTGGGCGAATACGTCCTCGATGCAGAGGAAGAGCCTACTGCCGTGCTTTTCAGCAAGGATGACCTTATAATCAACGGCACGGGCAGTCTTGATATCAAGGCAAATTACAACGACGGCATCACTTCCAAGGATGACCTCAAGATTATCGATGCAACGATTACAATCGATGCAAAGGATGACGCTGTAGTAGGCAAGGATAGCCTTGCTGTAAAGGATGCAAGCTTTACGATTAAATCGGGCGGCAACGGCCTCAAATCCTCAAATGATACAGACGAGGACAAGGGCATTATCCACGTTGAAAGCGGTGTTTTCAATATCGAATCGACAGGCGACTGTTTCCATGGCGTGACAGCTGTGCAGGTGCTTGGCGGCGAGTTTAATCTTTCCTCAAAGGACGATGGCTTCCACAGTGACAGAAGCCTTATGCTCAACGGCGGCAATATCAATATCACAAACTGCTACGAAGGTCTTGAAGGCCGCGACATTTTCGTAAACGATGGTGTTATCTATATCAACTCTACGGACGATGCAATCAATGCGGCAAGCGATATTTCGACTCAGCAGAATATGCAGAATACCTCGGGCAAGGGCGGCAGAGACTGGTTTATGATGGGTGACAGCGGTAATACGCTGACAATCAACGGCGGTTATATCTGCATCAAGGCAGGCGGTGACGGTATCGACATCAACGGCACAGCCTATATCAACGATGGTATGATTATCGTAAACGGTCCGCAGAGCGGGGCAAACGGCTCGCTTGACTATGGTCAGGAGTTTGTTGTTACAGGCGGTACAATCATCACAGCAGGCTCTTCCGGCATGGCTCAGGTGCCTACTGCGACTTCCACAGTTTATACAGTTGCAGGTCGTGTAAACGGCGCTAACGGCGACGTTATCCATATTGAAAACGAAAACGGAAACAACGTGCTTACCTTCACACCATCGGTTTCCTTCAGCTTCTTCTCCTTCACAAGCGGCGAGCTCAGGAAGGACGGCAAGTATTATTACAGTATCGGCGGAAGCGTAAGCGGTGACAACAAGGACGGTATTTACTCCGCTCCACAGTACACAGCGGATGGCGAGCTTACTGAGTTTACAATGACAGACGTTGTGGTATACGTAGGCGAAGGCGGTGGCGGATTCACAGGCTTTAATCCTGGCGGATTCGGTAACGGCGGCTTCCCGGGCGGCAATTTCCCTGGTGGCAATGGTGGAGGCAGACCTGACGGTGGCAGATCAGATGGCGGCAGCTTCCAGAAACCTGACAACGGCCAGATGCCTCAGCTTCCTGACGGAATGGAAATC
>JAFYNW010000206.1 GCA_017547995.1 Clostridia bacterium
GGGATGAGGCAGTTGGAGCAGTCCTTGCACATACCTTCGATATATACGAAATTGCCGCCGCACTTATCGCCGAGGGCATAGAGTGGGCAATAGCAGAAAAGACAGTTGAATTCTTCGTCGTCATTCACCTTATGGCAAGGGAAAAACTCACATTCGTGGTTTCTGAAGAAGGCATAGTTGTTCTTTTTCATAGTGATACTCCTTATTTTATAATTTCTTCGAGCCATTCCATCGAGCTTCTGCTTTCGAGCAATTCAAGGGTATAGGTTGCATCAGGGCAAAGCTTTACGGCACTTTCAAGAAATGCCTTAATATCAATTGTGCCGCAGTCGAGGGCGGAATGGGTGTCGTAGCTTTTATCGTTGTTGTGGATATGGAAATGTGCGATATGCTTGGCGCATTTTTCCAGCCAATATTCCACAGACTGCCCGGAAAATGCATGGGAATGTCCGATATCGAGGCACATTCTGAATCTTTCGTGATTTACCCCCTCAAGCACGTCGAGCATCATTTCAGGCCCTGCTTCACGGACGTTTTCAAGGCAGATGACGAAATCCTCAGGCACGCTTTCCATACAATCGCGCCAGAAAAGAATCGACTGCTCTGTAAACCATTGTCGGAAATAGAAATGGTCGGTGTAGCCCGTGTGAAAAATCATTTTCTTCGCGCCGTATTTTTTCGCAGTGTCGATTGCCTGCAAAAAGCGCTCCTTTGTAAGCGCACGCACTTTAGGGTCGATGGCGCAAGGGGAAATCTCGTTGAAAGGGCCGTGGAATGTGAGATTATTTATGTTTTCTATCGTTTTGTGGACGATTTTGTCGGTTTCTTCAAAATGCTCGTCCATATTCCACGCTGTGCAGTATTCAGCAATCTCGATGCCGACACCATACTTTTCCGCCATTTCCCCGGCATCACTCGCGATGGACGAAATGAAAATCTTATCCTTATTCACACAGTCACCTCCCCTTTTATCATAGTTAGATTATAAAACTCACCGCACTTTATGTCAAGGAAAACCCCAGCAGTTTCGCGTCTTCCTGATTTAATCGATAAAACCTATAATCATCCCTTTATTTAATCGATTTTATCTATAAAATTTGTCATCAACGGATAAATATGGTATAATTTTTGGCATTCTGTTGGAATAAATCCGATTCAGGATATATTATACAACAGAGAGTTTCATACAGCTTCTCTTTTGTGCCTGTGCAAAATCATTATTTTTTTGCAAGGGACGGATGAAGCGTATTGATTCAGTTCAACTCACTTTCCTTAAATATGCGAAAAGGGCACGGATTCGTCCGTGTCCTTTTTGTTTTGCAATTCACCTGCCGCTATGCTATAATGTCATTATAAACGTACACCGAGGTATATATGAAAAAATACGCGATAATTGCGGCTTCCTTCGGCACACTTTACAAGGAAAGCTGTGAAAATACAATAGGCAACATCGAAAAGGCTCTGCAGGAGGCTTTCCCTTCCATTCCCGTTTTCCGTGCATTTACAAGCCGTATGATTGTGGACATGGTGCGAAAAAAGGGCGAATTTGAGATTGATTTGCTTAATGAAGCCATCGAAAAACTGAAAAACGATGGCTATACCAATATTTTCGTTCAGCCTACACATATAATGAACGGCCCTGACTATGAAAGCGTGAAGGCTGAAGCTCTCGCTTTCGATGGAGTTTCCGTCGGTCTGCCGTTATTGAATGACAATGCCGACTGCGCTCAGCTTGCTCTCGTGCTTAAAGACGAGCTTGGGCATTATGACGACGGCAATACAGCCATCGTCCTTGCAGGACATGGGGCCGACGAGCCATACAATGATATTTATACACAGCTTGAGGATAAAATCGGCAACAATAACTGGTTTGTCGGTGTGCTTCACGGCGAGCCGAGCGTACATACTGTGCTCAGTAAGGTCAAGCAGGGCAACTTCAACCGTGTATGCCTTGCTTCCCTTATGATTTCCTTCGGCGGTCACGCAAGAAAGAACGTTATGGGCGACAGAGATGACTCATGGAAGAGCATTTTTGAAAAGGCAGGCTTCGAGGTAGTCTGTCACGAAAAAGGCATCGGCGAATACAAGGGCGTTGCCGATATGATAAGCTCTCATGCGAAGGCATTTTTAATTTAGTCATACAA
>JAFYNW010000005.1 GCA_017547995.1 Clostridia bacterium
GAGATTATGCGTTTTACCCAGAATGACTATTGATACAGTGGACCGCCGAGGACATCGGTCCCCGAAGGAATTATGTAGGGACAAATCACGATTTGTCCGTGGGACATACATGAATGTCCCCTACAAGAACCATGCATAGGAGCGGATGTGGAATTACGGCAAATTAAAAAGGACAGGCGAACCTGTCCTTTTTACAAATGATGTGACTTAATCTAATTAATTAGATAACGCCCTGTTCCATCATAGCCTGTGCAACCTTCTTGAAGCCAGCAATGTTAGCACCAGCAACGAGGTCATAGCCCATGCCACATTCTTCAGCTGCCTTAGCAGATGCGTCGTGGATGTTCTTCATGATTGTCTGGAGCTTTGCGTTAACTTCTTCTGGTTCCCAGCTATAACGCATGGAGTTCTGAGCCATTTCGAGAGCGGATGTAGCAACACCACCAGCATTAACTGCCTTGGATGGAGCAACGATCTTAACGTTCTTCTGGAGATATTCGAGAGCTTCGTTTGTTGTAGGCATGTTAGCTACTTCGATGTAGTATTCAACCTTGTTGTTTACCATTTCTTCAGCTTCCTTCATGCCGATTTCGTTCTGGTATGCGCAAGGCATGCAGATATCAACAGGAATGTTCCAAACCTTTGCCTTAGGGAAGAACTGGCAGCCGAACTTGTCAGCGTAGTCCTGAGCGCGGTCACGGCCGGAAGCACGCATTTCGAGGAGGTAGTTGATCTTTTCTTCTGTTACGATACCGTCTGGATCGTAAACTGCGCCGTCTGGGCCGGAGATTGTAACAACCTTACCACCGAGCTGAGCAACCTTTTCGCAAACGCCCCAAGCAACGTTACCGAAGCCGGAAACAGCAACTGTCTTGCCTTCGATTGTGTCGCCAAAGTGCTTGAGAACTTCTACGAGGTAGTAAACTGCGCCGTAGCCTGTAGCTTCTGGACGGAAGTAGGAACCACCGTATGTGAGGCCCTTACCTGTGAGAACACCGTTTTCCCAGCAGCCCTTGATTCTTCTGTACTGACCGTAGAGGTAGCCAACTTCGCGGCCGCCTACACCGATGTCACCAGCTGGAACGTCAACGTCTGGACCGATGTGTCTGTAAAGTTCTGTCATGAAAGCCTGGCAGAAACGCATGATTTCTGCATCAGATCTGCCACGTGGGTCGAAGTCGGAACCACCCTTAGCACCGCCGATTGGAAGGGATGTAAGGCTGTTCTTAAATGTCTGTTCGAAGCCGAGGAACTTCATTGTGTCGAGTGTTACGGATGGGTGGAAACGGAGACCGCCCTTGAAAGGACCGATAGCGCCGTTGAACTGTACGCGGAAGCCACGGTTAACGTGAACCTGACCAGCATCGTCTGTCCATGTTACACGGAATTCGATTGTTCTTTCTGGTTCGCACATTCTTTCGAGAAGACCCATCTTTTCATATTCTGGGTGCTGTTCAACGATTGGTTCGATGCTCTTAAATACTTCTTCTACTGTCTGAATGAACAAAGTTTCGCCAGCGTTACGTGCCTTAACTTCGTCCAAAACTTTCTGCATATAAGCGTTCATGGGTTTTGTCCTCCACAAATTATATTTTTGTGCATAGTCGCACATCATTATGCTTTAATTTTATTACTTTTCTATATAAAAGTCAAGTCATTTTAGTAAAATAATCTTGAATTCCTTACCTTTTTATTTTATACTAAAAATATATCAAGAATTATCAATAAAGGAGTCTTATGAAAAGAGAGCTTTTATATACAATCTTGCCAAGTGACGAGGGTATGAAGGTGGAGCACGTGCTCAGAAGCCGCCTCTCACTTTCTGCAAAAGCCATCCGCAGAGCCAAGTTTCTCGACGATGGAATCATGCTTGACGGAGTGCGCGCTTTCACCACTCATTTAGTCAAAACAGGGCAGATTCTCACCTTCAATATTGAAAATGAAGAGGACAAGAGCGAGAATATAATTCCTGTCAAGGGCGAGGTCAACATCGTCTACGAGGACCAGGATTTGCTCGTCATCAACAAGGGCAGAAACACTCCTGTACACCCTTCTTTGGGCCATTTTGACGATACTCTTGCCAATTATCTTACGTATTATTTTGAGCAGAAGGGCGAAAATTTCGTCTTCCGCGCTGTAAACCGTCTCGACGGCAATACGTCGGGGCTTATGATTGTTGCCAAGACATCACATACTCACAAGGTGCTTGGCGAGCAGCTGCATACAAATCAGTTTGAGCGCACCTACGAGGCTGTCGTATGCGGTGTGCCTAGTCCATTAAAGGGTACTATTGATGCACCTATCCGCCGCAAGGAGGAGATGGAGCTTATCCGCATTGTTTCTGAGGATGGTCAGCGTGCTGTGACACATTATGAAACTGTGGCTACCTACGGCAAATACAGTCTTGTCAAGCTTAAGCTTGAAACAGGGCGCACTCATCAGATTCGCGTACACATGGCACATATCGGCTGCCCTGTTGCCGGGGACTTCCTTTACGGCGAGGAGGAAGAAGGGCTCATCAACGGTCATGCACTTCATTCCAAGACGCTCAGCTTTGTCCATCCTGTAACACGTGAGCAGATGTATTTCGAGGCTGATATTCCTGACGATATGAAGAAAATTATTCACAATTCGGATATACACAATTTATAATTATGACACATCTTCGTCACAAATAAGTTGTACCATATAGGTGTTGAAAGTAGTTCATACATAAC
>JAFYNW010000207.1 GCA_017547995.1 Clostridia bacterium
GCAGACAATCGACCAGATTATCGACCAGCTTCTCGACTTGCCTGAAGGCACAAGAGTGCAGATTCTTGCACCCGTAATCAGAGGCAAGAAGGGTGAGCATCTCAAAATCTTCGAGGATGCACGCAAGAGCGGTTACGTACGTGTGCGTGCAGACGGCATCATCTATGACCTTTCGGAAGAAATCAAGCTGGAAAAGAATAAAAAGCACAATATTGAAATAGTTGTCGACCGACTTGTAATTAAGCCTGACGTTCGTCAGAGAATGACAGACTCTGTTGAAATTGCAAGTGGCCTTTCGGGCGGCATTATAATTGCTGACCTTATGAAAGACGGAGAAATTATGTTTTCGCAGAATTATGCCTGCGATGACTGCGGCATTTCCATCGAAGAGCTTACACCGCGTATGTTCTCCTTCAATAATCCATACGGCGCTTGTCCTGAATGTACAGGTATCGGTGTGCGTTATGAAATCGACCCTGAAAGAATTATTCCGAATAAGAATCTTTCAATCCGCGGAGGTGCTATCAAGGCATCAGGCTATGCCACAATGGATAAAGACGGCATTGCTATGGCGTATATGAAGGCACTTTCGGAAAAATATAATTTCTCTCTCGACGTGCCGGTCAAAGAGCTTTCCAAGGAAGCAATCGACGTGATTATGTACGGCACGGGTGACGAAAAACTCACACTCAGCTGGAGCTGGATGGGCGGAGAAAACGGCGGCACTTACGTCCACGCATTTGAAGGTATTGTCAAAAACCTTGAAAGAAGATATAAAGAAACAAACAGCGAATCGATGAGAGAGGAAATCGAGGAAAGTATGAGTGCTATTCCTTGTCCTGTCTGCGGTGGTAAGCGTCTTAAGCCTGAGGTGCTTGCTGTTACAGTAGGCGGCATCAATATTGCTGATTACTGTGATATGAGTGTTGTCAAGGCGCTTGAGTTTATGGAAAATCTCGAACTTACGGGGCAGAAGGCACAGATTGCCGAGGTTATCCTCAAGGAAATCAAGGAGCGCCTTGGTTTCCTCAAGAGTGTAGGTCTTGAATATCTCACGCTTTCTCGAAATGCAGGCTCACTTTCCGGCGGCGAAAGTCAGCGAATCCGACTCGCAACGCAGATTGGCTCATCTCTTATGGGAGTGCTCTATATTCTCGACGAGCCTTCGATAGGCCTTCATCAGCGCGACAATGAAAAGCTTATTGCAACGCTCAAAAGACTCCGTGACCTTGGTAATACGTTGCTTGTTGTCGAGCACGACGAGGATACTATGCTTGCGGCTGACCATATTGTCGATATAGGTCCGGGTGCGGGTGTGCACGGTGGTGAAATTGTTGCACAGGGTACTGTCGAAGAAATTATGAAATGTACCACTTCTCATACAGGCAATTATCTCAGCGGCAGACAGAAAATCGAAGTGCCGAAGGAGAGAAGAGCGGGCAGCGGCAATTACATTGAAATTGTAGGCGCTCAGCAGAATAATCTGCGAAATATTGACGTAAAAATTCCGCTTGGTAAGTTTACTGCAGTAACGGGTGTCTCTGGCTCGGGCAAGAGCTCGCTCATCAATGAAATCCTTTACAAGCATCTTGCGGCTGACCTTAACGGCGCAAGAACAAGAGCGGGCAAGCACGAGGAAATCAGAGGTCTTGAGCATCTCGATAAGGTAATCAATATCGACCAGTCGCCAATCGGCAGAACACCGCGTTCAAATCCTGCTACCTATACGGGTGTATTCGGTGACATCAGAGATTTGTTTGCGCAGACTCAGGATGCAAAGGCGAGAGGCTACGGCTCGGGAAGATTCTCCTTCAACGTGCGAGGCGGCAGATGTGAAGCCTGCTCGGGTGACGGCCTGCTCAAAATCGAAATGCACTTCCTGCCTGATATTTACGTGCCTTGTGAAGTATGTAAGGGCAAGCGATACAACAGAGAAACTCTTGAAGTCAAATATAAAGGCAAGAATATCTATGAAGTTCTGGATATGACAGTTGTGGAAGCGA
>JAFYNW010000208.1 GCA_017547995.1 Clostridia bacterium
ACCTTCGAGACCCTTATTCATGCCGTATACGTTGATCTGCTGGAGAAGTGGGATCCATGGAACTTCTTCTGCGATTACATCCTGAAGTTCGTGATAGATCTTTTCGCGCTTTTCCTGATCCATTTCAACTGCACCTGCATCGATGAGAGCGTCGATCTGGTCGTTCTTGAGCCAAGAACGGTTACCGTTAGGGCCGATTGTGGAGGAGTGGAAGTTCATTCTCATTGTTCTATCCTGGTTAGTAGCATGGCCCCAACCGAGCATGATGAGGTCCTGATTACCATCACAGTGTTCCATGAGTGCGCCGAATTCCATAAGTTCGATCTTGATATCTACGCCGATCTTTGCACAGTCAGACTGGAAAATCTGAGCCATTCTGTTACGTTCGTCGGAAGATACGCCGAGTTCGATTGTTCTGCCGAGACCGTCTGGGTAGCCAGCTTCAGCGAGGAGAGCCTTTGCCTTTTCAAGGTCGAATTCGTAAGGATTGGACTTGAAGAATGGCATAATGGATGGGAATGGGGATTCGCCTGGGAGAGCATAACCTTCGTAAACTACGGAGATCATGGATTCCTTGTCAGCTGCATGGTGGAGAGCCTGACGAACGAGCTTGTTATCAAATGGTTCCTTATTGTGGTTGAAGGAGATGTAAACAACGGAAGAACCTGGAACTTCACGTGTCTTAAGGTCTTCGTTTTCTGTTACTCGAGCGATGTCGATGGAGTTAACACCTGCGAGCCAGTCAATTTCACCAGCTTCGAGAGCGATTGTACGGGATGTTGGTTCTGGGATAACGCGAACCTTGATAGATGTTGTAACAGGTGTGCCTGCCCAATGTTCTTCAAAGCGTTCGAGGTAGCAGTAGTCGTTGATATGCCATTCCTTAAGAACCATTGGACCTGTACCACATGCAACCTGGTTAAGATCGTCTGGATGTTCCTTAGCGAACTTTTCGTTCTGGATATGGCAAGCAGATTCTGTGAGGTTAACGAGGATAGCAGCAGATGGTTCCTTCATCTTGAGTGTAACTGTCATTGCATCGTTATCACAAAGAATTTCTTCAACGGATACGAACATAGCCTTGGACTGAGCGATTTCGTCCTTAGCACGGTCGAAAGTAAACTTAATGTCGGATGGCTTCAAGATTTCGCCGTTGTGGAACTTAACGTTTTCACGGATCTTGAATACGATTTCCATAGCGTCATCACTTACTTCCCAGGATTCTGCGAGACCAGGAATGAACTGGGAGTTTTCGTCCATATCGATAAGTGTATCGAAGACGAAGTTGATGATTGTACCAGAATATGTGTCTGTACATTCTGGTGGGTCGAGTGTTACGACGTCAGCGGACTGGCACATTACCAGGTCTGTACGTACGTTCTTGCCTTCAGTGGACTGAGTTGTCTGTTCACCTGCGGCAGCTGTTGTTGTTTCGCCTGCTGCAGCTGTTGTTGTTTCTTCCTTGGAGGAACAACCTGCGAGCATCGCGAGCATCATTACGAGTGCGAGTGACAAAGCGATAAATCTCTTCATACTTTTTACCTCTCTAAAAATTTTTTCGATAGTTTTGCGAGTCCTATCATTTGTTAAGATTATAATATGTTTTTTGTGAAATGTCAATATAATATTGCTGTTAAAAATATATTTATTTGGTTAATTTACTTAAATAGTATGTCTAATTTATGCAACTTTCCCGAATTCTACGTGACGCATTGAGTTATTGCGCATAAATTACACATAGATTATGCTTAATCAAAATTTAAAAAAGAGAGCCACCCCTGACTCTCTTTTCGTATATTATGTATTTTCCTGTCCTTTTTCCATCAGCTTTTTGTTCATCTGACAGCCCCAGAGGAAGATACCCGCGCCCACAAGTCTGATTGCCGCGCTGAGATAAAGCGCCGCATAAATGGACCAGGTCTGCTTGATGAAAGTACCGACGAACGGCATAAACGAGCTTGTAATCTGTGTAAGGCACGTGAAAAGCGACATATAAAGTGTTCTGTTCTTTTCAGGAGCAACGTAGATAAGCTCATTGAAAACGAGGAAGATAACGCCGCCTGTACCGAGGCCGACGACAAACTGTGCAAGAAGAAGGATGAACAGCGTACCGGACAAAGCGTACACCACAGGCGAAATCGCCATAAGGAACATACAGATTGCAAGAACGAAGTTGCTGCCTATCTTTTTGCTCAGCTTTACCCAGAGGCCGATTGTCAGCACCTGAGTAATCTGCGATGCGATATTGAAATAGCCCATCCACGCCGCATTGGCATTGAGGACGTTGAGCTGGTACATACTGTACAATGGCCACGCCATCTGCCAGCCGAGATAGAAAACTATAACTGTTGCACAGTAGCGACAGTACATAGGGTAATTCTTCGCTTCCTTCAGGGCAGTCATCAGTTTTTTGCCGAAGTTTTCGCCCTCTGCAGGAGGCACAGGCTCAAACCTGAATCGGCTGTACTGCCAGATTTCCCACGTGCCTATTGCGAGAGTGAAGATGAAGAGTATCTGGAAAAGCCCGATGCTCGAAATCGGAAGCTTTTCATAAAGCGTAAGATACGCACCGAGTACGAAGGTCGCACCGATGGTGAGGATATTGTTATATTTGCTTCGCTTGCCGAGGATTTCGTTGAGTCTGTCCTTCGGGAATACGTCAGCCATAAGCGACTGATAGCCAATCTGCCATACCGATTCAAAGGCATTTCTCAATCCGACCAGTGCGGCAAGAGAAAACGGCTGAATCATTCTTGGCAGAAACGGCACGAGTGCATACAAAAGGAAGAATGCACGTGAGCCGAAGCAGATTAAAAGCGTTGTCTTGAGCTTGTTTTTCGTGCTGTCGATAATCATAGCGCCCGGAATGAGTGCTATAACAGCCACAATGGCAGGCATTGCGCTGAGCATGGCAAAATGATAGTCGCCGCCGCCTATTTCCTTGAGGTAGGTCGAAAGATAGTTTGCCACCGCCACAACGAAAGCGCCCATAAGGCTGCCCGTTATGTTGAGCTTATAGTTTTTATCAAGATGTTCGTGCATAAACGAACTCACCTCTTTTATTATATTGTATAGAGAATGTCTCGCGGGCGATTCGTGAATCGCCCCTACATAATTCTTTTATAGTATGCAGTTAATGGATTTATTACAAGCCGAGCGCCTTCATAGCGTCGAGAGTAATCTGGCAGAGCTCGTCCACTGTGATGCCGAGCATTTCAGCGCCCTTGCCGATAACTTCTCTCGAGCAGCCCGCTGCAAAAGCAGGAGTCTTATACTTCTTCATAACGCTCTTGAGCTCCATATCCTGACAGGACTTGCTTGGTCTCATTCGTGCCGCTGCACCGATGAGGCCTGTGAGTTCATCCGTTGCAAAGAGATACTTTTCCATAATATGAATTGGCTCGATGTCACAGCCCTCGTGGAGACCGAAGCAATGGCTTGCTGTGCTTCTGATGATACCTTCGTCGATATCGAGCTCACGCATCATTTCCTGACTCTTGATGCAGTGCTGGTCTGGGTAAAGCTCATAGTCGATATCGTGAAGCATACCGACAACCTTCCAGTATTCAACGTTTTCAGGGTCGTGCTTCTTTGCGATTTCGCCGAGAACGCCCGAAACGATTTCACCGTGGGAGATGTGGAAAGGCTCTTTGTTGAACTGCTTGAGGATTTCAAGAGCCTGTTCTGTTGTTGGAATGTAAGACATATATATTCCCTCCATAAATATTCATAATAGTTATATTATAACAAATAATAATTGAGATGTAAAATATTTTGTGAAAAATATTGATTTATTTGAGAAATGTGTATAATATATAGTTATACTAAAACACAGACATATAAAATCTATGGAGGTAATATATGAAAGTTGTAATCGTTGGCGGCGTTGCAGGTGGCGCAAGTGCTGCAGCAAGACTCCGCAGACTGGATGAACACGCTGAGATCATCATCTTCGAAAAGGGTGAATACATCTCTTATGCAAACTGCGGTTTGCCATACTACATTGGTGGCGAAATCACAAACAAGAAGTCTCTTACTCTTCAGACACCACAGAGCTTCAAGAACAGATTCAATATTGACGTCCGCACATTTTCCGAAGTTATCGGCATCAATAAGGAAGCAAAGACAGTTACAGTCAAGAATGTAAAGACAGGCGAAGAATTCGAAGAAAGCTACGACAAGCTCATTCTCTCCCCTGGTGCAGACCCAATCCGTCCTCCACTTCCTGGCATGGACAACAACAGAATCTTCACACTCCGCAACATTCCTGATACATATAAAATCAAAGACTTTATGGATAACAACTGCCCACTCTCCGCAGTTGTTGTAGGCGGCGGCTACATCGGTGTTGAAATGGCTGAAAACCTCAGAAATGCAGGTCTCGCAGTTACAATCATCGAAATGCAGGATCACCTTATCGCTCCGCTCGACTACGATATGGCTTGCGACGTCCACCACTATGCACAGAAGAACGGTCTCAGCCTTATGCTCAAGACAAAGGTTGAAGGCTTCGAAGCTCTTGAAAACTCTGTATGCGTAAATACAGACAAGGGTCCTGTTGTTGCTGATATGGTTATCATGTCCGTTGGCGTACGTCCTGACTCCAAGCTCGCTGTTGCTGCAGGTCTTGAAGTCAACAAGCGCGGCTCTATCGTTGTAAACGACCATATGCTCACAAGCGACGAAAACATCTACGCTGTTGGTGACGCTGTTGAAATCGTAAACTTCGTAACACAGGAAAAGGGCTTTATCCCTCTTGCCGGTCCTGCTAACAAGCAGGGCAGAATTGCAGCGGCTAACATCTGCGGTATGGACGAAAAGTACAACGGCACACTCGGCTCTGCTGTTCTCAAGGTATTTGATATGGCTGTTGCTACAACAGGTATCAATGAAACAGTTGCTAAGGCTGCAGGCATTCCTTACGAAAAGGTATACACATTTGGCGGCGGTCACGCAGGTTACTATCCAGGCGCAGGCAACATCCGCATCAAGCTCCTCTTCAATAAGGAAAACGGCAAGGTTCTCGGCGCTCAGGTTGTCGGCTTTGAAGGCATCGACAAGCGCTGTGACGTTATCGCAACAGCTATCCGCGCAGGCATGACTGTTTCCGACCTCGCTGAGCTCGAACTCTGCTATGCTCCTCCATTCTCCTCCGCTAAGGACCCTGTAAACATGGCAGGCTTCATGGCTGAAAACATTATGGACGGTCTTGTAAAGCAGTATCACTGGCACGACGTACCATCCATTCCAAAGGATAAGGTAACTTTCCTCGACGTACGTACTCTCGCTGAAAACGAAAGAGGCACAATCGACGGTGCTATCCACATTCCTGTTGATGAACTCCGTCTTTCCATCCCAATGGTTGACAAGTCCAAGCCTGTATTCCTCATCTGTCAGAGCGGTCTCCGCAGCTACGTAGCAGCAAGAATGCTCGAACAGTACGGCTATGACTGCTATAACCTCGCAGGCGGCTACGGTCTCTATTCTTCCGTAACAACAGACATCGTATTCGACGAAACACCTGTTCACCCTTGCGGCATCGTTATCGAATAATTTTATACAATATAAAAAGACCATCCATCCGGGTGGTCTTTTTTGTATTTGCCAGTGGTATCACCATACATTGCAGGGTACGGCGCCCTCGACGTACCGCTGACGAGCAATGCTCGCCCCTACAATTAAACATACCGCGTAGTGGCATGATTGCCCCGCCCGCAGGTCGATGTGAGCATCGACGCCTACATAAAACAAAATTAAACAGATTTCCACCTATTCAATGCATCGCAGATACCTCAATTATTCACTTTTCACTCTTCACCATTCATCTTGACAAAAAAGCCGTCCTGATGGACGGCTTTGGTATTACTGTGCAATCTTCTGTGCGTGCTTCACGATAGCGTCAAAGGTTTCATCGCTGAGATAATGCTCGATTTTGCAGGCATCTTCCTTTGCTGTTTCCTCTGAAACACCGATAAAGGTAAGCACCTTTGTCAGCACTTCGTGGCGCATATATATCTTTTCAGCCACTTCAAGGCCCATATCTGTCAGCGTGATAAAGCCGCCGTCGTCTACTGTCACGTATCCGTTTTCACGGAACTGCTTCATTGCATTGCTTACGCTTGGCTTGGAAAAGCCGAGGTGATTTACAATATCTATAGAACGGACAGAGCCCATTTTTTTACGGAGAATATATATGGTTTCAAGATAATTTTCAGCAGATTCCTGAATCTTCATTTTCTCGCGCCTCCTTGTGCTGAAAGTCTTTCATATAGTATATATTATTTCGTATTTATTGTCAATAAGTGTTAGTTATGAGTAACTCATATTTCTTTATTCATAACTCTTCGTTGCATTTTTTATTACTTGATGGTATAATTATACTATTACGAATAAAAATCAAAAAACGGAGATATTTTCCCATGCAAATGACAAAAGAACAAGCACGTTATGAAAAAATGACCAAAACCCCAATTCCAAAGCTTATCTGCACTCTTGCTGTGCCGACTATCATCAGTATGCTGACAACGTCATTCTATAATCTTGTCGACACGTTCTTCGTAGGCAAGCTTGGTACGTCTGCTACTGCGGCCGTTGGCGTTATCTTCTCCATCATGGCTCTCATTCAGGCTATCGGCTTTACGTTCGGCGTAGGCTCAGGCAGCTTTGTTTCCCGTCTTATGGGCGCAAAAGAAAACGAAAAGGCAAATTCCGTTGCTTCCACAGCATTCTTTGCTTCCATTCTCACAGGCTTCGCACTTATGGCTTTCGGCCTTATCTTCCTCGATAAGCTGGTCTACTGGCTCGGCGCTACAGACACTATCGCTCCATTCGCAATGGACTATGCACGTATTATTCTCTTCGGCGCACCTATTATGACAGCGGTTTTCGTAATGAATAACCTTCTCAGAGGCGAAGGCGCGGCTATGCTCTCCATGATAGGCGTTGCAAGTGGTGCTGTCATCAACACAGTGCTCGACCCTATCTTCATCTTCGTACTCGATATGGGCATTTCCGGTGCTGCTCTTGCAACTGTACTCAGCCAGCTTGCAAGCTTCCTCATTCTCTACTTCTATTTCAGAGGCGGCAAGAGCAACCTTTCCCTTTCCATCAAGAAAATCAGCACAGATATGGCTGTACATAAGGAAATCCTCAAAATCGGCTCTCCTTCCCTCTTCCGTCAGGGCCTTGCATCTCTCGCAGGTATCTTCCTCAACCTCGCTTGCGCACCATTCGGTGATGCTGCTATCGCGGCTATGAGCGTTGTAAACCGTGTTACTATGTTTATCCAGTCTGTACTCCTCGGCTTCGGTCAGGGATTCCAGCCTGTTGCAGGCTTCAGCTGGGGCTCCAAGAATTACAAGCGTCTTCTCGAAGGCTACACATTCTGTCTCAAGACAGGTTTTATCGTTATGACTTGTATCGCACTCTGCGGCTTTACTTTTGCAACTCCTGTCGTTGAAATCTTCCGTAAGGGCGACCCTGACGTTACTTCCATCGGCTCTCTCGCTCTTCGCTTTGCCTGTGTGATGGTGCCATTCCAGGCTTATACTATCATCACAAATATGCTCTTCCAGTCCATCGGACGCGCGAAGGCGGCGGCTGTACTTGCTCTTGCAAGACAGGGCCTCTTCTTCATCCCATTCATTCTCACACTCCCTAACTTCCTCGGCATTCTCGGTATCCAGATTGCACAGCCTCTCGGTGACTTCGGCACGTTCTGCATCTCCTTCCCTCTCTCTATCTCAATCATCAAGGAGCTCAAGCTTCTCGTTGCCGCTGAAGAAAAGGAAAAGAATCAGCAGTAATTGCCAAAGGCAAACCATTCGCTTTGAATAATATTATTCGTCCAGCGGCCCCTTTGTGTAATCGGTGCATCAAGGACGCCGCATCCTACAAGATTGTGCAAACCGTGTGAGTTTCTTCGGCTATGCCTCAGAATGACATACAGAAGGAATCCCGGTTGCTACTCATCCACCGCCAAAGCGGTCCCCCTTCTCTTACAAGAGAAGGTTTCATACATACGTCAGGAGGTATTATTCCATGTACGACATCAGAGAAAAATCTATTCTTGAGCTTCATGCGGCTCTCGAAAACGGCGAAACCACTTCCGTTGAGCTTGTAAAGGCTTACCTTGCCCGTATCGCAGCATACGACAGCGAAAATCTCAATTCTGTCCTCGAAATAAACCCTGATGCACTTTTCATCGCAGAAAAATGCGACGTTATGCGTAAAGAAGGCCTTGCTGAGGGTGTTATGTTCGGCATTCCTGTAATGGTCAAGGACAATATCGACTCCTGCGACAAGATGCACACAACAGCAGGCTCTCTCGCTCTTATGAACAACGTGCCTCTTTCCGACAGCGGTGTTGTGGCAAATCTCCGTGCCGCAGGCGCTATCCTTATGGGCAAGACAAATATGACTGAATACGCCAACTTTATGACGGCGAAGATGCCATCCGGCTATTCCTCCCGCGGCGGTCAGGTCATCAACCCATACCACAGCGTCCTAACTCCATCAGGCAGCTCATCCGGCTCGGGCGTGGCAACTGCCGCTTCCTTTGCGGCCGCTTGTGTAGGCACAGAAACCAACGGCTCTATCATTTCCCCATCCAAGAATAATTGTATCGTCGGCATCAAGCCAACTGTCGGCCTTGTTTCCCGCAAGGGCATCATTCCAATCTCCCACACTCAGGACACAGCAGGCCCTATGGCGAGAAGCGTTGAGGATGCGGCAATTCTGCTCTCTGCTATCGCAGGCATCGACGAAAACGACGAAACAACTCTCACAATCCCTGAAGAAATCATCGGCATCGATTATCTCGACTATACAAAGAAATCTGTCAGCGGTATGCGAATCGGCTACGTTGTCGATGCTAAGCTCTCTGAATACGAGCAGGCAAGCATGGATTTAGCCGTTGAAACCCTTAAAAACTGCGGCGCAGAGCTTATTCCAATCGAGCTTAATTATTCGGGTAAGCACAGCCGTGCCGTTATGTGTCATGAATTCAAGGTGGGCATCAATGCTTACCTTATGAATACAAGCTGTGATATGAAAAATCTCACAGACATCCGCAACTATAACCTTGCTCATTCCAAGGAATGCCTTAAGCACAACCAGACTCTCCTTGACGAATGCGATGCTCTTTCGGGCAGACTTACAGAAAAGGAATATCTGGTTGGCTTGCTCAACAACCTCGAAAACTCTCAGGGCACAATCGACAGAGTGTG
>JAFYNW010000209.1 GCA_017547995.1 Clostridia bacterium
CTTGAGCTTGTGTTCAAGGCTTGCCCAGAAATCCATAGCAATAGTTCTGAACTGCACCTCCACCTTCATATACTTCTTCTTGTTTGAAAGGAAGATAGGAATTTCAAGAATAACGTGAAGGCTTCTATAGCCGTTTGGCTTCGGATTTGCGATATAGTCCTTGACTTCACACACCTTGATATCGTCCTGCGCCATAAGACTTTCAGCAAGCATATAGATATCGCTTGGGAATGAGCAGATTACACGCACGCCTGCAATATCGAAAATATTGTTTTCAATGCACTCGACAGTCGGTTCAAGTCCCTTGCGCTTCATCTTATTTACAATGCTGATAGGACTCTTGAGTCTGCACTTGATAGATTCAAATGGATTTCTGCTTGTCTGCAAGGAAAGCTCAGCATTGAGAACCTCGAGCTTTGTCTGCACTTCAAGCATAGCGCATCTGTAATAGGTCATCAGCTCTGTAAACGGTCTTACTCTGTCGAGAATATCTTCCGGATGGTCAGTATCAAAAAGCTGTTCAAGTACCATTTCTTTTTCCATAGTAACTCCTTTTATTTTTGTCAGTCATATTCAACCACAATTTTGTGTCAATTTTCTGTCTTTTTTATAAACTATATAAATATTCTATCATATTCTCTTACAAACTTCAATCCTGATGATTTTCATTATTGATTATTTTTGATTTTTAATGTATGATATATTATAGTATATTGCGAAAGGAGGTCTTTATATGCTCAACACTTCAATTTCCACGCTGAAAGGTGTCGGCAAAGTGCGCCAGAATGCACTTCATAACGTTGGTATAGATACGCTTGGTGACCTTCTCGCATACTATCCAAGAGCCTACGAAGACAGAACTAAGTTTTATACTTTGGATGACTTTCCCGAAGATACTGCGATATGCTTCAGAGCGACAGTCGGCACATCTGTAAAGACAACTATTATTCGCAAGGGAATGACTATCGCAAAATGCAAGGTTTTTGATGAGTACGATACTGTTGACATCACCTTTTTCAACAGACGCTTCCTTGAGAAGCAGCTTTTCGTCGGCAAGGAATATATTTTCTATGGAAAAATCACTTCCTTCCGCGGAAAATATCATATGCAGAATCCCGAATTTGAGGCTGTCGGCAAATCAAAAATTTCCGGCAAGATTTTGCCGATTTATCCCCTCACAGAAGGCATCACACGCAATTTCCTGATAAATTCCATGGCACTCACTTTGGCACAGATTAAGGAAATCCCTGATTATATGCCAGAAAGTATCGTAAAGTCTTGTGGCTTTACATCATTGGATACAGCTATAAAAAACGTACATTTTCCTTCTTCTCCCGAGCTTTTGCAGAAGGCTGTCAATCGCCTTTGCTTCAACGAGCTTATAACCTACTCCTCTGCCCTTGCTCAGTTCAAATCTTCCATCCGTGCGCAGAATGCACCGAAGATGAAGGTCATCTCCCTCAATCCGTTTTTGGAAAATCTTCCGTTTGAGCTTACAAACGCGCAGAAAAAGACAATCAACGATATTTTCGAAGATATGTACAGCGGTTACTCAATGAATCGTCTTGTACAGGGTGACGTAGGCTCAGGTAAGACTGTCGTTGCCGCAGCGGCAGCATATCTTTCCGCACTCAACGGATATCAGACGGCCGTAATTGCCCCTACTGAAATCCTTGCTTCGCAGCACTATAAGAACTTCACAAAAATGTTCAGCGGCATGAACGTGCGCATTGCTTTATTGGTTGGCTCGACCGCAAAAAAAGAAAAAGAAGCGATTAAGTCCGCTTTGGCAAACGGCGAAATCGACCTCGTTATCGGCACACATGCTCTTCTTGAGGACAACGTGGTATTCAAAAATCCTGCCTTGTTCGTTGTGGATGAACAACACCGTTTCGGTGTTGCACAGCGCTCCAAACTGAGCAAAAAAGGTCAGGGATGTCATACGCTCGTTATGTCAGCCACACCTATTCCACGAACTCTTACCCTTATCATTTACGGCGAGCTTGACGTTTCGATTATTGATGAATTGCCTCCAGGCAGACAAAAAATCGATACGTTTTTCGTAAATACCGGCTATGATAAGCGGCTGTATGCTTTTATAAATAAACTCATTTCCGAAGGCTCACAGGCCTACGTGGTCTGCCCTCTCGCTCTCGAAAGCGAAGAATCTGACCTTGCAAGTGCAGAAGAATATGCATCCTTCCTGCAACGCGAGATTTTCCCTCAGCTTTCTGTGGCTATGCTTCACGGTAAGCTTAAAGCCAAAGAAAAGCAGGCTATTATGGAGCGATTCAAAAACAAAGAAATAGATATTCTTGTTTCAACTACTGTCGTTGAAGTTGGTGTCGACGTCCCTAATGCAACTCTTATGGTTGTACGAAATGCCGAGCGCTTTGGTCTTTCACAGCTTCATCAGTTGAGAGGCCGTGTCGGACGCGGTAGTGAAAAATCCTACTGTATTCTCGTCAGCGACACCTCCAATTCCGACACAAAGGAACGTCTTAATATAATGACCAAGACGTCAGACGGCTTTAAAATTGCTCAGGAAGACCTTCGTCTTCGCGGTCCAGGTGACTTTTTCGGTATGGCACAGCACGGATTGCCTAAATATAATTCCATCGTCAACCATGCTGATATGCGTACGGTTGAATGTGCAAAGGCTGTTTCCGAAAAGATAATTGCGGATGACCCTGAATTGAAAAAGCCTGAGAATCAGTGGCTTTATAAAAAAGTACATCAATTACGAAATAAACTTGGCGACACCAAGCTTAATTAAGGAGGCTATATGGCTAAATTATATATCGTCGGTACTCCTATCGGCAACCTTGGAGATATATCGACACGTTGTCTTGAAACTCTCGCTTCTGTCGATTTTATCGCTTGTGAAGATACACGCGTTACTTCCAAGCTTCTCGCACGCTATGACATAAAGAAACCGCTTATCAGCTATTACGAGCACAACCGCGCTGAAAAGGGTCAGTACATTGCGTCCCGAATCGCTGCAGGTGAAAATTGCGCGCTTGTAACGGATGCAGGCACTCCTGCTATTTCCGACCCGGGCACAGACCTTGTAAAGATTTGTCAGGAGCACGAGCTTGACGTTGTTGCTGTGCCAGGCCCAAGCGCTGTTATCTCCGCCCTCTCCATCTCCGGTATGGATTGCGGACGCTTCTGCTTTGAAGGCTTTCTCTCCGTAAATAACAAAAGCCGCAGAGAGCATCTCGAGGATATCAAGGATGAAAAGCGCACAATGGTATTTTACGAAGCGCCTCACAAGCTTCTCCGCACTCTCAAGGATTTCTACGCAACACTCGGTGACCGTGAAATTGCACTCTGCCGTGAAATCACAAAAATCCACGAAGAAGTCTTTAAAACAACACTCTGTAAAGCTGTTGAACATTACGAAGAAAATCCTCCTAAGGGCGAGTTTGTTCTCATCATTGCGGGCAAATCCGAGGATGAAACTGAAGAAGTTGAGGTTGATGGCATTGCTCTTGTCAACGCACTCGTCGAAGAAGGTATGTCTACACGCGATGCAGTAAAGCAGATTGCAAAGCAGTATAATCTCAACAAAAATCAGCTTTATAAGGACGTAACTTCACAATAATCAATTGCAATTATTCTTTATATGTGTTATTATATAGTCATAAAATAATTTTATCATAAGGAGAACTTTTATGAAAACAGTAGTAGATCGTTTCATTGAGTACATCAAGATTGAAACAACTTCCTATCCTGAAATCGAAGGCAATCCATGCCCATCTTCCGCTATGCAGATGGACTTCGCTCACTTTATGGCTGACGAAATGAAGGCTATCGGTATCGAAGAAGTTGAAGTTGATGAATTTGGTTTTGTATTCGGTACAATTCCTGCAACAGTTGAAGGCGACGTTCCTGTTGTTGCTCTTCTCGCTCACATGGACACAATTTCTGACATTTCCGGTAAGGATATCAAGCCTTCCATCGTTCACTACGAAGGCGGCGACGTTGTTCTCAACGAAGAACTCGGCATCGTTATGGAAGAAAAGATGTTCCCATTCATGAAGAATTACGTTGGTCAGGACCTCATCGTAACAGATGGTACAACACTCCTCGGTGCTGACGACAAGGCTGGTATCGTTGAAATCTTCGCTCTCGCAGAAAAGCTTCTCGCTGATAAGTCTATCCCACATGGTAAGATCAGAGTTTGCCTCACACCTGACGAAGAAATCGGCACAGGTATCCTCAACTGCAACGTTGAAAAGCTCGGTGCACAGTTCGGTTACACAATCGACGGCGGTGCTGTAGGCGGTCTTGAATACGAAAACTTCAACGCAGCTTCTGCTAAGGTTATCGTAAACGGCTCCAACATCCACCCTGGTTCTTCCAAGAACAAGATGAAGAACTCTCTCCATATTGCTATGGAATTCCACGGCATGCTCCCTCCATACGAACAGCCTGCTAACACAGAAGGCTACGAAGGCTTCTCCCACCTCAACCTTATGTCCGGTGGCGTAGAAAAGACAACTATGGACTACATCATCCGTGACCACGATGCGGCTAAGTTCGAGATCAAGAAGGCTCGCTTTGAAAAGATCGCTGCTTACCTCAACGAAAAGTACGGCGAAGGCACAATCGACCTCAGACTTGCTGATTCTTACAGAAATATGCGTGAAGTTGTTGAACCATATATGTTCCTCATCGACTACGCTAAGGAATCCTTCTCCGACAACGGCGTAACTCCTGTTGTTTCTGCTATCCGCGGCGGTACAGACGGCGCTCGTCTTTCCTATATGGGTCTCCCATGTCCTAACCTCTCCACAGGTGGTCATAACGCTCATGGTAAGTACGAATTCGTTCCTGTTCAGTCCCTCGAAAAGATGGTAGACGTTCTCGTAACACTCGTTCAGAAGTTCGTAAAGTAATAAATACATAATTATAAAAGGCAGTTCGTAACGAACTGCCTTTTTATTTCATCTCTATAGTTATATCAGGGATATCCCACACGGAATAATTACGCCAGTAGAGTTCAGATGATACTGTCAGATTTGTCGTTCCATTTGAGAAAATATATCCGCTTCCCGCCTGCTCAATCAACTCTGCATCGTATTTTTCAAGCATTATAGCTTTGACAGGTGCAATATTGCCAACCTTTGTCAGGTATATGCCCTCTGAAACCTTGACTATCGGATTTTCCTCACTTATCTTTACCATAGC
>JAFYNW010000210.1 GCA_017547995.1 Clostridia bacterium
AGCTGACGCTCATGAATTGTCCCGTTGGGACATTATGGTGTGACAAGTCACATTTGATAGGCGGAATGTCGAGGGCGCCATTCCCTACAGGGGTTGTGTAGGGGCGGTGCTTGCCCCGCCCGCTTATTTAATGCGCCGCAGGCACATCAATGTGTCTGAAAGACACAATTCATGTACGTAGTACAATTCATGAAGCTATGCTTCAATTCATGCATCTTTGATGCAATTCATCATAATTATATTATATCTATAAATATGCTCATGCGGGCGGAGGTCGTCCGCCCGCTATTTTATTGTATATTATGCGTCGATTGTGCTGATACCGATTGTGATTTCTTCAAGAACGTTGAGGAGAACAGATACAGTATCAAGGCTTGTAAACATTGTTACGTTGTGTTCAACAGCATATCTTCTCATCATGAAGCCATCGTTGGAAACCTGATCTTCTTCACCGAGGATGTTGATGATGTAGGAGATGTGGCCCTGCTTGATGGATTCGAGAACTTCGTCAGAGCCCTGGCTGATCTTCTTCTTTACGCGAGTCTTGATGCCGTGTTCCTTGAGGAACTGAGCTGTGCCGCTTGTTGCTTCGATGTTGAAGCCGAGGTTATAGAATCTCTTTACAAGTGGAAGAGCTGCTTCCTTGCTTTCGTCGGAAACTGTTACGAAGAGTGTGCCGTAGTTTTCAACTCTGAGGCCGGATGCCTTGAGAGCCTTGTAGAGAGCTCTGTTGAGGGAATCATCGTAGCCGATTGCTTCACCTGTGGACTTCATTTCTGGGGAGAGATATGTGTCGAGGCCACGGATCTTAGCGAAGGAGAATACAGGAGCCTTTACGTACCAGCGCTTCTTTTCTACGCCGAGGCCTGTTTCGTAACCGAGTTCCTTGAGGCTCTTGCCGAGGGAAACCTTAGCCGCGATGTTAGCGATTGGGTAACCTGTGGACTTGCTGAGGAATGGAACTGTTCTGGAAGAACGTGGGTTAACTTCGATAACGTATACGTCTTCGTTTTCGTCAACGATGAACTGGATGTTGAACGGACCTACGATGCCGATAGCCTTACCGAGCTTGATTGTATAGTCAACGATTGTATCCTTAACCTTCTGGGAAACGGAGAACGTTGGGTAAACGGAGATGGAGTCACCGGAGTGAACACCTGTGCGTTCAACGTGTTCCATAATACCAGGGATGAATACGTCTGTGCCGTCGCATACTGCGTCAACTTCGAGTTCCTTACCGCTGATGTACTTGTCAACGAGAACAGGGTGCTTTGCGTTGATGGAAACAGCTGTTGTGAGGTATCTCTTGAGTTCTTCGTCGGAGTTGACAATCTGCATTGCACGGCCGCCGAGAACGAAGGATGGACGAACGAGAACAGGATACTTGATTGTGTTAGCTGTTGCAAGACCGTCTTCGATTGTTGTAACTGCCTTACCGACAGGCTGTGGAATCTGAAGGTCAGCCATGAGCTTTTCGAAGAGCTTTCTGTCTTCTGCGCGTGCAATAGCCTTTTCGTCTGTACCGAGGATGTTTACGCCGAGACGCTTGAGGTCTTCGGAGATATTGAGAGCTGTCTGACCGCCGAGTGTAACGATAACGCCCATTGGCTTTTCATGGTCGATAACAGCCATAACGTCTTCCTGTGTGAGTGGCTCGAAGTAGAGCTTGTCGGAAGTTGTATAGTCTGTGGAAACTGTTTCAGGGTTGCAGTTGATGATGATAGCTTCATAGCCTGCTTCTCTGATAGCCCAGATAGCGTGAACTGCGCCGTAGTCGAATTCAACGCCCTGACCGATTCTGATAGGACCGGAGCCGAGAACGATAACCTTTTCTCTATTGGATACAACGCTTTCGTTCTGTACGCCGTATGTGGAATAGAAGTAAGGGATGTCAGACTTGATGGAGCCTGCGCAAGTATCGATTACCTTATAAACAGGAACGATGCCGTTTTCCTTACGTGTGAAGTAGATTTCGTCTGGGGACATATTCCAGAGCTTGCCGATGAATTCGTCTGCGAAGCCCATTGTCTTTGCTGCGAGGAGAGTCTTTGCGCAGCCTACGTTAGCCTTGAGAGCATTTTCCATTTCAACGATGTTGAGGAACTTGTCAAGGAAGAACTTGTCAATCTTAGTGTGTTCGTAAATGAGATTTACGGAAGTACCGCGTCTGAGAAGCTCTGCGATAGCGTAGATTCTTTCGTCAGTTGGGTTGTCGATAGCTTCGATGAGTTCTTCCTGAGTTGCACCATCGAACTTCTTGTGCCAGATATGGCAAACGCCTGTTTCGAGGGAGCGCATACTCTTGAGGAGAGATTCTTCAAAGCTTCTGCCGATAGCCATAACTTCGCCTGTTGCCTTCATCTGTGTGTTGAGAAGCTTGGAAGCGGAGTCAAACTTATCGAATGGGAATCTGGCAACCTTAGTTACGATATAGTCGAGGGAAGGCTCGAGGCATGCAGGAGCATGAGCGAGCTGGATTTCGTCGAGTGTAAGGCCGACTGCGATGAGAGCGGAAACCTTAGCGATTGGGAAGCCGGAAGCCTTGGAAGCAAGAGCGGAGGAACGGGAAACACGTGGGTTTACTTCGATTACGTAATACTGGAAGGAGTATGGGTCGAGAGCAAACTGAACGTTGCAGCCGCCTTCAATGCCGAGAGCTCTGATAATCTTGAGAGCTGCGTGACGGAGCATGCCAACTTCCTTGTTTGTGAGAGACTGGGAAGGAGCGACAACCATGGAGTCACCTGTGTGAACGCCGACAGGGTCAACGTTTTCCATGCAGCAGATAGCGATAGCTGTATCGTTCTTGTCGCGCATTACTTCGAATTCGATTTCCTTGTAGCCGCGGATAGACTTTTCAACGAGAACCTGACCTACTGGGGAAAGCTTGAGAGCGTTGTCAGCAAGCTCGATGAGTTCTTCGTCGTTGTCAGCAAAGCCGCCGCCTGTACCGCCGAGTGTGAAAGCAGGACGGAGAACAACAGGATAGCCGATGTCATTGGAAATCTTCTTTGCTTCTTCAACTGTTGTAGCGATTTCAGACTGTGTAACAGGTTCGCCGATTCTCAGGCAGAGATTCTTGAAGAGTTCACGGTCTTCAGCTTCTTCGATGGAATGGAAGGATGTGCCGAGGATTTCAACACCGCATTCCTTGAGGATACCCTTCTTTGCGAGCTGCATAGCGAGGTTAAGACCTGTCTGGCCGCCGAGGGATGGAACGAGAGCGTCAGGACGTTCTGTTCTGATGATTTTAGCCACGAATTCAAGTGTGAGTGGCTCCATATATACTTTATCAGCGATATTTGTATCTGTCATGATAGTAGCAGGGTTGGAGTTGATGAGGATAACCTCATAGCCCTGCTCCTTGAGAGCAAGACAAGCCTGTGTACCGCTGTAGTCGAATTCAGCTGCCTGTCCGATAACGATAGGACCGGAGCCGATGACAAGGATTTTCTTAATATCGTCTCTTCTTGGCATCTTACTTTACTCCTCTCATTTTGAACTGCTTCATAACGTCTGTGAATTCCTTGTAGAGATATTCTGTATCCTGGGAGCCAGGTGCGCCTTCAGGATTGAACTGAGCAGACATTACAAAGTTTGATTCATCCTTGACGCCTGCAACAGACTTGTCAAGAACGTTTTCGAATGTAACTTCAAGGCCTGTTTCCTTGAGGGACTCACCGCATACTGCGTAAGCGTAGTTCTGAGCCACGAGCTCAACCTTGCCTGTTGCGAGGTTTCTCACAGCGCCGCCGCCTCTGTATGCGTTGTTAAGCTTATAAGTCTTAGCGCCCTGGGAGAGGCAGATAATCTGATGACCCATGGAAACGCCGAAGATTGGCATCTTGCCCCAGAGAGTCTTGACGATTTCGATAACGTTTGTATTTACGTCAGGAGCGCCAGGACCGCCGCCGATGAAGAGACCGTCAGCTTCGAGTGCTGCGATTTCTTCGAGTGTTACTGTAGGAGGAACGATAGTCACGTTGCAGCCTACGTTATTGAAAGC
>JAFYNW010000211.1 GCA_017547995.1 Clostridia bacterium
CGGCGTAAGAATCGAAGATATCGTTATCATCAACGAAAAGGGCGAAACAGAAGTCCTCAACCACGCAACAAAGGAAATGATTATCATCAAGTAAGATGTACATATAACCTGAAAAAAGCCTCCCCTGTGCAAGGGGAGGTGTTTTTTATGAAATAAAAAACGAAGGGGTTGCGTTTTGAGTAGGTTGTGCGGTCATTCTGAGCGTATGCGAAGAATCTCCTGCGGTTATATTACTCGTTTTGCCTTCATATACATAACCGAGGTGATTATATGAAAATTGCGGTGGTCGGTTACGGAAATCTTGGGAAAAGCGCGGTAAAAATCGTGAAAAATACGCCTGATACCGAGCTTTTTGGGGTGTTTTCGCGGAGGAAACTGCCCGATACTCTGCCTTTTGACGATATTTTGAAACACAAAAACGATATTGACGTCCTTATTCTGTGCGGCGGGAGCGCCACCGATTTGCCACGAATGACACCATATCTTGCCGAGCATTTCAACGTGGTCGATTCCTTCGATACCCATGCCGATATTGCAAAGCACTATGAAAATGTGGGCAAATCAGCCGAAAAAGGGGGTAAAACGGCATTTATCTCCTGCGGATGGGACCCGGGGATTTTCTCACTTGCCCGAATCTGCTTTAATGCCATTTTGCCCGATGGCAGGACCAAAACCTACTGGGGCAAGGGTGTCAGTCAGGGACATTCCGATGCTATACGGCAGATTGACGGGGTGATTGACGCGCGGCAGTACACCATTCCGGTTTATGATTACAAGGGGGAAAATCCTCACAAAATGCACAGGCGGGAATGTTTCGTTGTGGTTGAAAACGAGGCGGACAAGGATGAAATCGAGGGCAAAATCAAGGCCATGCCCAACTATTTCGCGGGCTATGATACAAGCGTGCATTTTGTCGGCCTCGATGAATTGAAAAATAACCACAGCGGATTTACTCACGGAGGCAGAGTGGTAAGTGACAATGGAGCAAGCGCTATGGAATTACGGCTGAAAATGGCATCCAATCCCGATTTTACAGCGGGGATTCTGGTGGCTTGCGCAAGGACGGCATACCGCATGAATCGTGAGGACAAAATCGGTGCATTCACTATGGCGGATGTACCGATGAGGTATCTTGCAAGAGGAAATATTTTTGAGATGATGTAAAAACAAAAAAGGCTTCCCCTTGAGGGGAAGCTGTCGAGCATAGCGAGACTGATGAGGTGGTGCCGAAGGCATATCGAATAAACGCCGCCACGCGGCTACACCTCATCCGCTTCACTGTGTTCAGCACCTTCCCCTCGAGGGGAAGGCTTATTTCTCGTCATCAATCTTCCTTATGGAAATATGCATACACGTTATATGCGATTTTTTCGGGGATGATTTCACTTAATTCACTTATGCTTGCGTTTTTGATGGCGGTAATCGTCTTGAAATGGCGGAGAAGCTTTGCCTTGCGCTCCTCACCGATGCCATCGATGTTGTCGAGGGTGGATTTGGTCAGCTTTTTACTGCGCAAGGTCTTGTTGTATTCGATGGAGAAACGATGCACCTCGTCCTGAATTCGGGTGATAAATGCGAAAACAGGCGGCTTTGTGTCGATGCCGTACAAGTTGCCGTCGGCATCTGTCAGCTCGCGTGTGCGGTGCTTGTCATCCTTGACCATACCGAGAAGCGGAATGTCGATGCGCTTTTCCTCAAAAACCTTTTCAACGGCACGGACCTGACCTATACCGCCGTCGATGAGGAATAAATCGGGCAGAGGGAGGAAGTTTTCGTCGCCATTGAGCGCTCTGTCAAGTCTTCTGCCCACAGCCTCCTGCAGAGAAGCATAGTCGTCGCCACCGCGGGCAGTTTCAATCTTGAAGCGCTTGTAAGCCTTCTTGAGCGGCTTGCCGTTTTCGAAAACAACCATACCGCAGACCGTCATATCCCCGGCATAGTGGGAAATATCGTAGCTTTCGATGCGTGTAGGCTCAAAACCGAGCATTTCTGTCAGCATTTCAAGGGATTTCAGGTGCTTTTCGCCCAGTTTTTCACGTAATTCAAGCTCCTTGCGGGCATTGTCGAGGGCGAGTGTAACCTGAAAACGCTTTTCGCCCTTCTGCGGCACAGCCATATTGACCTTGCGGTTTGTCACGTGGGAAACGTATTCGCCAAGGGTATCGATGTCAAGCTCGTGGGACAGAATGATATTCTTCGGCGAGAAGCCCTGCGCCTCGTAATACTGCTTGATGAAGCTTTCCATAACCTCATTTGCATCGTTTTCGTCGCAACCGTCGAAGAAAACAGCCTCTTTATCAAGCAGAGTGCCTGCAATATAGCTCATTTTGACCACGCAGGCGCGCATATTGAGGGATGCGTATGCGATGATGTCTGTGTCCACAAGGCTCTTGGAAAATACGCCCTGACCCTGACTCATCTTTTTGAGGGTGATTATCTTGTCGCGGTAGGATGCCGCCTTTTCAAACTCAAGGTCCTCGGAGGCCTTGAGCATCTTTTCTTCAAATTCCTCGGCCAGACCCTTGTATTTGCCGTCGAGGATTCTGCCTGCCTTGTCGAGAAACTCGGCATACTGGCTTGCCGAAATGTCCCCCTTGCAGACGCCCATACATTTTTCCATGTGGTAGTTAAGGCATGGACGTGCCTTGCCGAAGTCACGAGGGAAAACCCGTGTGCAGGTCGGCATCTGGAAGATGGTGTGGACAAGGTCGAGTGCCTTGTATGCCTGACCGCGGCTGCTGAATGGGCCGAAATACTTGGCCTTGTCCTTGAGCTTGCGGTTTACAACCTCGAAACGGGCATAAGGCTCGTTGCCCAAGCGGACGAATGGATAGCCCTTGTCGTCCTTGAGCAGAATATTATACTTCGGCTTGTGCTGCTTGATAAGCTGAGATTCGAGAAGCAGCGCGTCAAACTCTGTCTTGGTCACAACGTAGCGGAAGGAATCGATTCTGCGAATCATCTGCAGAGTTTTTTCGTTGTGGGAGCTGAGATTCACAAAATAGGAGCTGACGCGGTTTTTCAGGTGCTTTGCCTTGCCTATATAAATTATAGTGCCCTCTTTGTCCTGCATGATGTAGACACCACTGTCCATCGGCAGAAGTAGGGCTTTTTCTTTCAGGTCTTCGTACATATTGCCTCCTTATTTCATAAGAAGCGTGATGAAACGGCTGACATCACGGAGAGTCGTCTTGTTGAGGGAATATATTATCGTCTGCCCTTCCTTGTGGGAATATACAAGGTGAGCCTCTCTCAAAATGCTGAGATGGTGGCTGATGGAGGGCTTGCTTATTTTGAAATTATCGGCAATTTCCCCTGCATTCATGTCCTTTTCGTGCAGAAGCAGGAGGATATTGCGGCGGGTGGAGTCAGAAAGCGCTGACCATAGCTTGTCCATAGTGGCCTCCTTGGGGAGAAAGTAAAAGTGAATAGGTGAGGTGTGATGAGTCACATATAATAGACGCCGTTATACGGCTACACCTCATCCGTCAGCCTTTGGCTGACACCTTCCCCTCAAGGGGAAGGCATTATTGCAGGGGAGTTGCTTGCCGCTCCCGCAAAAACATAACATTGGTTATTTCGAAGTTTATCTAAATAAAGTATAGAATGAGAAAAAATTTTTGTCAAGGTATTTTATGATGGTTTTCAGGCAAAAATAACATTGCAAATACAAGTAATGAAAGGAAAACATTATGAGCTTTTTGAAATGTTCCGTGACACAGTGTGTCCACAATGAAACAGGCAAGTGCTGCCTTAATTCCATCAAGATTGACGGCGACAAGGCGACAGCGTC
>JAFYNW010000023.1 GCA_017547995.1 Clostridia bacterium
ATGATTCATCTTGAATACCGACTTATTCACGTCTCTCATGCCGATAGCGTGGAAAAGCTGTGAAAGGCCGAGAATTGTGAAGGCATACGTCTGTGCTCTTGCAAGTGTGCCTGCATCGCTGAGAATACCAGAGATATTTGCAATGGAAATCGCTTCACCACTTGCCATAAGTGTTGTCACAGGGATAAAGAGGAAGCCGCAGAGTGTGATGAGGGCAACGATTACGCCGTAGCCGATTGTGATGAGATAGCCGCCGTGAGCGAAAATGCTTTCATCAGGGTCGCGAGGCTGCTCCTTCATCATACGTGCCTTATCGTTTTCGTCGACACCGAGTGCAAGGCCAGGAAGCGAGTCTGTGATAAGATTTACCCACAGAATGTGAATAGCCTTGAGCGGTGCCGCAAGACCGACAAGGATGGAAAGGAACATTGTGATGATTTCGCCGAAATTGGATGAAAGAAGGAAGTGTACAGACTTTTTGATATTTGCATAGATGCTTCTGCCCTCTTCGATAGCCTTTTCGATAGTTGCGAAGTTATCGTCTGTAAGCACCATATCAGCGGCGCTCTTTGCAACGTCTGTGCCTGTGATGCCCATTGCGATGCCGATGTCAGCCGCCTTGAGAGATGGTGCGTCGTTTACACCGTCACCCGTCATGGAAACGATATGTCCCTTTGACTTGAAGGCATTGACAATCATAACCTTATGCTCTGGGGAAACTCGCGCGAATACGCAGAGATTTTCAATTCTGTCAGAAAGCTCTTCAGCTGTGATTTCGTCAAGCTCCATGCCCGTCATACACTGGCTGATATCTGTTGCGATGCCAAGCTCCTTCGCAATAGCAAAGGCTGTATCCTTATGGTCGCCTGTAATCATAACAGTCTTGACGCCTGCGCCCTTGAATTCTTCAACCGCAGGAGCAACCTCGGCTCTTGGTGGGTCAATCATACCAACAAGACCTACGAAGGTGAGATTCTGCTCGAACTTTTCGTGGTCTTCATACTTGATAGCAAGGACGAGGACACGGAGAGCATCGGAGGACATCTTTGCGATGGCTTCTTCGATATTCTTAAGGTCATCACGTGTGAAAGGACGGACGTGGCCGTTTTCGAGGATGTTGTCACAGTTTCTTACGATGCTTTCAAAAGCACCCTTTGTATAGGAAATCTTGTTTTTGCCAAGTGTATGGACAGTTGTCATCATCTTTCTGTCCGAATCGAATGGAAGCTCGTCAACGCGTGCCTGAAGCTCTTCCGTACGCTTCTTGGACACACCGAGAGCGATACCCATATCGACGAGAGCAATTTCTGTCGGGTCGCCTACTCTTTCGTCGCCGTCGACGCTTGCATCGTTACAGAGGACGAAGCCATCGATGAATACCTTGTTTTCATCGTAGTTGAGGTCTGTCATTTCCATCATCTTGCCGTCTGTGTAAGCGCGTACAACAGTCATCTTATTCTGTGTGAGTGTACCCGTCTTGTCGGAGCAGACAACGCTTACTGCGCCGAGAGTTTCAACAGAAGGAAGACGTCTTACAATAGTATTAACCTTTACAAGGCGCTGTACGCCGAGTGCGAGGACGATAGTCACAACTGCAGGCAAGCCTTCAGGCACGGCCGCAACCGCGAGAGAAATGGCTGTAATGAGCATTTCTACGATATTGCGATGCTGGATAACTGCGATACCGAAAAGCGCCACGCAGAGTATGACTGCGATTACACCGAACATCTTACCAAGGTCGGCAAGGCGCTTCTGGAGCGGTGTCATTTCGTCGCCGCTTTCGTTGATCATAGCGGCAATCTTGCCGATTTCCGTATCCATACCCGTTGCGACTACGATACCTTCACCTCGGCCGTAGGACACGTTTGTCGACATATAAGCCATATTGATGCGGTCACCGAGGGAGACCTCACCTTCTGCGATAAAGTCTGCATCCTTTTCAGATGGTACAGATTCGCCTGTGAGGGCAGATTCTTCGATTTTAAGGTTAGTTGAGAATGTAAGGCGGATGTCAGCAGGAATCTGACGGCCTGCTTCGAGGACAACAACGTCACCGACAACAAGGTCCTTTGCCTCGATTTCCATCTGCTTGCCATCGCGTTTTACGATTGTTTTAGGTGCGGACAATCTCTTGAGGCTTTCAAGGGCATCCTGTGCCTTGCCTTCCTGCACCATGCCGACGATGCCGTTGATGAGGACGACGGCCATGATAATGATTGCATCGCTGACTTCTTTGAGAACAACAGAAATTACCGCCGCCACCATAAGAATGTAAATCATCGGCTCATTGAGCTGAGCGAGGAACATCTGCAGTCTTGTCTTTTTCTCTTTTTCTGCCAGTGCATTAGGACCGTTCTTTTCAAGGCGGGACTTTGCTTCGCCTGAAGAAAGGCCGCTTGTCACGTCCACCTTAAGCTCAGCAGAAACGTCGTTTGCATTTTTCTGATAGAACATAACTTTACTCCTTTTTTGATGGCACCCATCAGCACATTAGTCAACACAGCTCTCAACGGCTATTTTTCCGACAATGACGATGAAAAACTATCGCGCCGATAACTATGTCACTAATATGCTGACGGATGCATTATTTATTTTATTATTTACATGAAGTATCTTGTTCAGCAAATCTCAGCCAATATATTTACCATCCCCGCGGGAGGAGCAAGCTCCTCCCCTGTAACAAACGACAGAGTGCACTCACATCTGCACTGCAGGATGTATATGAATATTCCTGACTGCTGTAAAATAAAAAAAGACCTTTATCAAAGAAAACTCTTTGATAAAAGTCTTGTAAACCATAAAGGTGCAAAGCCCAGGCTTTATTGCCGGTTGTTGAGCGTTGCTTTGTAACTACTCCCTTTTATTGATTTTAATATAGCAAAAGTTTTTTCATTTGTCAAGGAGATTTTTTGCAAAACTCATTGCATTATCGGCTACAATACTGTATAATATTTCACGGCAGTTTTGTTCACAATTTGTTTACATATCTGCCCCAGAGCTTTCATAAATAAAATACATAATATACCCAGAAACTTCAAAGGAGGCTTTTTTATGAATATGAACAAGGACAACGAATATCAGTTCAGCTTTGATGAGCTTGACCCATTCTACGCGGAAACTCTCAAGGCAAAGAAGAAAAAATCGGGCGGCAAGATTTTCAAGGCTCTCGGCATTTTCCTTCTCATCTTAGTATTTATGGGTGCTACGGCTGTCGGCTCCATTCTCGTTTATAACAACGTAATCGATACGAATATCAGCTCGTCAATTGAAGAGGTTGTTCCAAGCGCAGGCGCAGACAGAAACCCATCGGGCGGACAGAATACTGTAACTTATCTCCCTGCCGTTGACGGTGACGCCCTGACAATTCCACAGATTTATCAGAAGAATATCGACTCTGTCGTCGCTATCACAACTTACGCTATGAACGGCAACTATGAAGTTCCTGCCGGCACAGGTACAGGCATCGTGATGACAGAAAACGGCTATATTATCACAAACGCACACGTTGTTGACGGCGGTACAAAGCTTTCTGTAAAGCTGAGCAACGGCGCAGAATATCCTGCAACTATCATCGGCTCTGACAGCAAGGTTGATATTGCTGTTATCAAAATCGAGGCAACAGGCCTTTCTGCAGGTGAATTCGGAGACCCTAACCAGCTTGTTTTTGGTGAGCCTGCCGTTGTAATCGGCAATCCGCTCGGCACTTTTGCCGGTACTGTTACTTCTGGTATCATCTCTGCAACAAGCCGCGAAATCGAAATCGGCGGCTATATCATGAAGGTTATGCAGACTGACGCTGCTGTAAATCCTGGTAATTCCGGCGGCCCTATCATCAACTGCCGCGGTCAGATTATCGGCGTTGTATCTTCCAAGATTTCCGAGGAAGGCGTTGAAGGCATCGGCTTTGCTATTCCAATGGACACAGCTCTCGCTGTTGCAAACGACTTTATCGAATACGGCTACGTAAAGAATCGCCCTATGCTCGGTGTTTCCGTTGAAGAAATCGACTCTTACTATGCACAGTATTTCGGTATGCAGCCTGGTCTCCGCGTGGCATCCGTTCAGGATGGCTCTGCTGCTGACATCGCAGGTATCCTCCCTGGCGATAGAATTGCGGCATTCAACGGCGTTGAGGTTTCCACAGCGGCTGCTCTCAACTACGAAAAGGACAAGTGCAAAATCGGTGATACTGTTGAGGTTACAATCATCCGTGACGGCAAGCAGCTTATTCTCAATCTTACACTCAAGGAAAACACAGCAAACTAATGAAATAAAATTAAGCCACCCGATTGGGTGGCTTGATTTTTTATTGGTGTGATGGTCGCTGTTGACTTGTTCACCTTAATATGTTATAATCTAATCAGCAAACGGTATGCAACTCTTTTTGTGATTTTGTTGTTTGTTTGTTGTTGTTATCCAGTTTGTCATATTAAAATAGTATATCGTTCGCTGAAAAAAGTGCCAGAATAATCTGGCACTTTTTTATAATTTATTTTCTTCTTTCTATCAGCTTATAGATGCCGTAGACTGCGTGGAGGACTATCGTAACGAGGGCGATTTCCGAAAGGATATAACCGACGTAGCCGAAGCGTGTATAGAATATATTCCACAGCGGCACAAGCGGCGAGCCTGCGGAGGACTCGTTGAGAAACATAAAATTTGTGCCCCACACTTTATTGAGCATAAACATCGGCGGCACGAGGGCTACGATAACGGCAAGCGTTTTCCAGATTCCCTTATATTCCGTCATGATTTCCCCTGCTCTGTAGCGCATGAGGAAATACCAGATTATATAAGCGTGGAACGCGAAGGAATGGATATTCATATAATTGAAAAACGGATAGATCGTCCAGTTGCAGAAAAGAAGCGCCGACACAGCACCCGGCATAAATGCGTATGCTATCATCTGTCTTGTCAGCTTCTGCTTTTCAATAAATGCGTCTGCCGCTATGAAAAAGAGGGCAAGTCCGCAAAGGTGCAACGGAAGATATTCCATAGCAAAACAGCCTGTAAAGGCAATCAGCAGGTCGCGCACAGCCTCCGTAATTGCCATAAACAAAGCGAAGATTCGTCTTACAATCCTGCGTATATCCGTGCTTTGCTTCTTGTACCACGAACTGATGACAATGCCCGATGCTATTATAAATATAAGCCATAGTATATGACCGACCGAATACAGCCTGAAGCCTATATCAAGACCCAGCGCTTCGATGCTGTGTTCATTGGTGAAAAAATATTTGAACATAATAAAATCATCCCCTGATGAGATTTGTATACGATATTATATCATAAAACATCATATTGTTCAAGTTGCAGGAGGATTTATAGATTTTTTCCATAAAAAAGGCACTCATGCGAGTGCCTTTTGATTTATCATTATGCTTAGATTTCCTCACCGAACTGGATGATACTTGCGAAATCGTGTGTATAGCGGTGCTTGTCTTCAGGAGAAAGAGCAAGGAATCTTTCGAAAAGCTCGAGGCTGACGCGGCCTGCATCGAAGAGGTATCTTGTATATTCATCCTTATCGAAGCCGAACTTCTTTTCAAGCTCTTCGATACGCTTCATACCATAGTAATAGCAATTGAAGTAGCCCTGCATGCTTTCCTGTGCGCTGACCTGACCTCTTGCTGTCGCTCTGTCAAAGCCGAGCTCGTTGACGTAAAGGTCAACTGCGTCCTTGATAGGTCTGCCGAAGTAACGGAGGTACATTTCAGCCTTGATACGGACGGAAGTATGGTGTCTTCTGTATGCAACGAAGAGTGGATAGAACTGGTCTTCTGCAAATACGTATTCGAACACACGCTCGGAGCGGTGTGCTGTACCTTCTGTGATAGGAATGCTTCGTGCGCCGATTTTGATAACTTCAGGAAGTGTATCGACAGTTGCACGGATGAACTGAACGTGGTGACCAGGATAGCTTTCGTGGATAGCCATCATCTTTATCCAGCCATCTGTAACCGCTGTGTAGTTGAAATCGTTGACGTAGTATTCGCCGATGAGAGGACGTCTGATTGGACAGCCTCCGCCGTAACCACCCCATGGATAGGAGTACTTGATTTGTTCAGGGATGCCCTTGAGCTGACATGTTTCTTCAGGAAGCGGAACGATTTTACGTGCTTCTTCTGCTGCTCTGTCAAGATATTCCTGAGCCTTCTTCATGAGGATTTCAGGATTTTCAAATGAGCCTGCATATTTATTGAGAAGGTCGTTGACACCTGCCATTGTAGTAGGCTTTTCGTCAGGAATATCAAGCTTGTTTACGATTTCAAAGACTTCTGCGCGTGTCTTTTCAACTTCGGATTCGTGCCATTCGACGAGAGTATCCAGATTTACGCCCAGCTCGTTATGGAGAAGGTCGCGGTAGTAGCTTTCGTCAAACTTGATTGTATCTTCCTCTGTAGTCTCGTTTTTAGCCACGATTCCCTTCTTTGTGAGGATTTCATTGGCTTCAGCCTTCCAGCCCTCAGCGCTCTTGAGAAGGCCGTTAATGGCATCGATAAGCTGCTGCTTCTTTTCTGCTGAAAGCACAGGGAAAACGACGTCAATCTGAGTGAGTTCAAACTTGAGAGTTCTGTCCATTGTGCCAAGAGTGAAGATACATTCCTGGAGATAAAGAGCAGAAACGTCGCTCAGCCATTCTCTCACGCCTGCCCATACTTCTTCCGCCATAGCAAACTTTGCAATAAGGATGTCAGCACGTGTTTCGTCGTCACGACAGTCCTTGCGGCCATAGTTCTGGTATGCGTACGTAAAATTGCTGATGGTCTTCATAGGACGGTCAAAGAAGCCCTTTAAGCTGAGTTTCTGTGCCTGAAGGAAGTTTGAAATCTGTTCCTTCATAATGGCAAAAACCTCGTCAGGAGCCTTCAGAAGCTCATTTCTGAACATAAGTGCGTCGAGTGTCTTATACATACGGGCCTTATTTTCGCCGTTTGGAACAAATACCATCTTTTCAAAAGCTCTGCCGCCACGAAGTTCATCGTAAAGCATAGCGCAATCTTTATCGAGCAATCTGTACTTATAAGTAAGCTCTTTCATAATTTCCTCCTGAAAGTAAAATCTTTATAGCTTTAGTTTAACAAATTGCAGTAAAAATTGCAATAGTGAATGTGAAGTTTTGTGGAAAATGATGATATCTTATCGCTCCCGCAAGAGCAATCCCTATCAAATCCGCAAAAATCCGGGACATGCGCATAGATTTTTGCACCTCTATCATTCAAGTGTATGCAATGCATGCGCGCAGACCGATGCAAACTCAAACGAGGCCTGCCTCGTTTGAAATGTCGAAAGTATTTCGACATAGAAAAAAGGACCATCCTTGCGGATGGTCCTTGAATGATTGGCTTTATTTAGTTAAGCAAACCGGAATTATTCGTTGATAGCGATAACAACGCCGGAACCAACTGTACGGCCACCTTCACGGATAGCGAAACGGAGACCGTTTTCGATAGCGATAGGTGTGATGAGTTCAACGTTCATGTCAACGTTATCACCAGGCATGCACATTTCTGTGCCTTCTGGAAGTGTGATAACACCTGTTACGTCTGTTGTTCTGAAGTAGAACTGTGGACGGTAGTTGTTGAAGAATGGTGTATGACGGCCGCCTTCTTCCTTAGAAAGAACGTAAACCTGGCCCTTGAACTTTGTGTGAGGCTTGATGGAACCTGGCTTTGCGAGAACCTGACCACGTTCGATATCGGACTTCTGAACACCACGGAGGAGAGCACCGATATTGTCACCTGCTTCAGCGTAGTCGAGGATCTTACGGAACATTTCGATACCAGTTACAGTTGTTTTCTTAGATTCTTCTTTGATACCGATGATTTCTAATTCATCAC
>JAFYNW010000212.1 GCA_017547995.1 Clostridia bacterium
GATGCGATGGAGTTTGAAATCACGTTGAGGAAAACCCTTCTTATCTTTTCCTCGTCAATCATAACGGAGAAATCATCCTTCGGCAGATTGAGAGTAAACTTCACAGGTAAATCTGACGCTACGTCACTTACGCTTTCGATGAGGGATGAGAGAAACTGACAGAAGGAAACCTTTTCATAGTTTACGTAGTGAACGTTTGCAAGATGATTGTTATATGAAGAAATATTCTTCGAAAGACGGTTGAGCTTCATAAGCTGCTTGTTCATAAGAGCAAGAGCATCCTCATCACAATCGGGATGAGCCGAAGAGATATTTTCCATCACCAACGAAAGAACGGAAACAGAGGAATCAAGCTCTTTGGAAACCTTGTTCACAGGCTGTGCAGGAAGGGAAGAGGATTTCTCGTTCACAGCATCCTTCACAAAGATAAGTATCTCGTCGTTTTCCACCTTTGCATTGACGTGAACCATATTTCCAAGGAAAGAAACTGTGTCGTTAAACGTACCATTCTGACGGCAGGAGAAGATAATCTGCGCCGCTGCATCGTCGGAGAAAATATCGTTGAGATTCTTGCCGGTAAGGTCTGCGCCCGTATAGGAAACGAGGGCCTCGCTTGTAAAAACAACGCGTCCGGAGAAGGTAGAAGCGAGCATATATTCAATTGGGAGGCTGAAAGAAAGCTCCTGCATTATAAGACCACCCTTCCGTAACGTATTGAGAGGAAACTAACTCACTATAAATTATAAACCATAAATCGACAAAAAGCAATAAAATACGACATTTTTCGACAAAATAATTTTTTAATTTGTCGTTTTTTCTCATTTACCCTCTTGTTTTTATTTATAAATAGTGTATAATATGGTTATAGTATGTAAAAACCCATTAAAAATATAAAATGCAATTTTTGGAGGAAGACATGGGCGTTAAAATTGGTATCAATGGTTTTGGCAGAATCGGCAGACTCGTTCTCCGTTCCAGCATCAATAATCCTGAATGTGACTACGTAGCAATCAATGCTCCTAGAAAGACACCTGAATATCTTGCTTATATGTTCAAGTACGACACAGTTCACGGCAGATATAAGGGCGAAGTTACATATGATGAAAATCATCTCATCATCGACGGCAAGAAAATTGTTATCTTTACAGAAAATGACCCTAAGAACATCCCATGGGGTGAAGTAGGCGTTGAATACGTTGTAGAAAGCTCCGGTGCTTTCAAGACAATCGAAAAGGCAAGCGCTCATATCGAAGCTGGTGCTAAGAAGGTTATCATCACAGCTCCTTCTTCCGATGCTCCAATGTTCGTATGCGGTGTTAACCTCGACAAGTACACAAAGGACATGACTGTTGTTTCCAACGCATCCTGCACAACAAACTGCCTTGCTCCTTTGGCTAAGGTTATCAACGATAACTTCGGCATCAAGGAAGGTCTCATGACAACTGTTCACGCTACAACAAACACACAGAAGACAGTTGACGGTACATCCGCTAAGGACTGGAGAGGCGGCCGTGCAGCAGCAGGCAACATCATTCCATCCTCCACAGGCGCAGCTAAGGCAGTAGGTAAGGTTATCCCAGAACTCAAGGGCAAGCTTACAGGTATGGCTTTCCGCGTTCCAACTCTCGACGTTTCTGTTGTTGACCTTACAGTTAACCTCGAAAAGAGCGCTACATACGAAGAAATCTGCGCAGTTATCAAGAAGGCTTCCGAAAACGAACTCAAGGGCATCCTTGGCTACACAAATGAAGACGTTGTTTCTTCCGACTTCGTAGGCGAAAGCTGCATCAGCGTATTTGACGAAAAGGCAGGTATCGCTCTTACAGATAACTTCGTAAAGCTCGTTGCTTGGTATGACAACGAATACGGCTATTCCGCAAAGACAGTAGATCTCCTTCTCCACATGGCAGAAGTTGACAAAAAATAATTGCAAAACCTCTTGCAATTATCAAAACTTTGTGGTATAATCTACTACAGTATGATAAGTGTTGACGAAAGAGTGGGTTATCCCACTCTTTCTTGTATATTTAAGAGATAAGGAGATAAGTATGACAACAAAAGAGCTTCTCGAAAAAGTTTCCAAGATGTGTGAAACTCCGCTTAATGAATGCGAATGCACACTTTGGGACGTAACGTTTGAAAAAGAAGGCGCAAGATACGTCCTCACTGTCTATATTGACAGAGAAGGCGGTGTTTACACAGACGACTGCGAAAAGGTCAGCCGCTATATCGATCCTCTCCTTGATGCGAAGGAATTCGATTCCCTTCCTGAATATATGCTGACAGTTTCTTCTGCAGGTCTTGAAAGACATATCACAAAGAAAGAGCATTTCCAGTGGGCAATGGGCAAGGACGTAGACGCAACGTTCTATAAGGCAATCAACGGCAATAAGGCAGTATGCGGCGAGCTTAATGCATTCGACGATGAAACTGTCACAATCGGCGGCGAAAAGTATAACAGAGCAGACGTCGCAAGCGTAAGACTTCACTTTGAGTTTTAATCACTAAATTAACGTATATAAAATATTAAGGAGTTAGATATGAGCGTAGAAATCATCAGAGCTCTTGAAGAGCTCGAGGCTGAAAAGGGAATTATGAAGAGCTATATGCTCGATAGAATTTCCCAGGGTATGATCGCAGCGTATAAGGCACTTTTCAAGAAGGACCCTTACAACGCACCAACAGACAACGTTGAAGCTTCTATCGATCCGGAAACAGGCGTTATCTCTGTTTTCGTAACAAAGGTAGTTGTTGACGACGAACCAGAAAACTATTCCACAGAAATCACAATCGAAGAAGCTATGGAATATACACCAAATCCACAGCTCGGCGATGCAATCAAGATTGAAGTTGATACAAAGGACTTCTCCAGAATTGCTACACAGACAGCAAAGCAGGTTATTATCCAGGGTATCAGAGAAGCAGAAAGAGGAATGGTCCTCGCTGCATTCAGCTCCAAGGAACACGAAATCCTCTCTGCTACAGTTATCAAGATTGACGCTAGATACGGCAATATGATTCTTGAAATCGGCGGCGGCAGCGACAAGACAGAAGTTATGATGCAGGCTTCCGAACAGGTAAGAGGCGAAGTCATCAAGGAAGGCGACGTTATCAAGGTTTACGTTGCTGAAGTAAGAAACGGCGCTAAGGGTCCACAGATCGATATCTCCAGAACACACCCAGGCCTCGTTAAGCGTCTCTTCGAACTCGAAGTTCCGGAAATTTACGACGGCACAGTTGTTATCAACGCAGTTGCTCGTGAAGCAGGCAGCAGAAGCAAGATCGCTGTATTCGCAACAGATGAAAACGTTGACCCGGTAGGCGCATGCGTAGGTCCACGCGGCAGCCGTGTCGGCGCTATCGTAAACGAACTCAGAGGCGAAAAGATCGATATCATCCGTCACCACGACGACCCAGCTAAGTTCGTAGCAGAAGCACTTTCCCCATCCGAAGTAATTTCCGTAACAATGCACGAAGACGGCAAGAGCTGCACAGTTATCGTTCCAGATACACAGCTTTCCCTCGCTATCGGCAAGGAAGGCCAGAACGCACGTCTTGCTGCAAAGCTCACAGGTCTCAAGATCGACATCAAGCCAGAATCCCAGGCTCAGTAATAAGCAAAGGAGGAGCGTATGCAGAAGAAAATCCCACAAAGACAGTGTGTGGCATGCCGTGGACACTTTGATAAAAGAACGTTGGGCAGAGTCGTCAAGACTCCTGAAGGCAATATAGTTTTCGATAAGACAGGCAAAGTAAACGGCAGAGGAGCATACGTCTGCCTCAATGTTGCGTGTTTCAGAAAAGCAGTAAAGTCCAATGCTCTCCAGAGAGCGCTGGAATGTCAGATCCCTTCGGAAGCTATTGAAGCTATCGAAAGAGAAATTGGGGGTAATGATGCAGGATAATATCCTTTCTTTTATCGGTCTCGCAAGAAGAGCCGGCTCAGTTGAGCTCGGCGCAGAGAAGGTATATGAAATGGCAAGCTTCGGCAAAGCCAAAATGGTACTTCTTGCGGACGATGTTGCGGGTAACACAGTAAATGCTGTCAAGAACACCTGTTCTCGTAAAGAGATTCCGGTTGTAAAAGCCGGTTGCTCCAAAGACGAGCTCGGTCCTGCAGTAGGCTTCGCACAGTGCGGGGTTATTACTGTCACCGACACAGGTTTCGCGCTCTCCCTTGCTGAAAAGATGGGGCTGAGCGATGTTGCTGAGCTTCTCAAGGGCAAAAAAGCCAGAGAGAAGAAGCGTTTCGAGAAAAAACACGGAGCGCAGGGCAAGACAGCAGCGGCGAAAAGGAGATAAGACATGGTGAAATATAAACTTTCCGAGTTGGCAAAGGATTTCTCCGTGAATAATAAGGTTATCATCGATACTCTTACAAAGCACGGTAAAAATCCTAAAAATGCCTCTCACACACTCAACGAAGAAGAAATAAATATCGTTCTCGAAGCACTCACTCAGGCAAATCAGGCTGCAAGCGTTGAAGACATCAAAAAGATTCAGGCTAAGGCAGCAGAAGAAAGAGCAAATGCATCTCAGGCTAAGATGGTGCAGGAAGAAGAGAGCGAAAAAACAGTTTCTGAAAAGAAACAGGAAGAGGCCGGCAAAATGACAAAAACACCAAATCCAAAGAAGTCTGAGGAAAAGCCACAGACAAGAAATAACGAAAACAGAAATAACAACAGAAACGAAAACAGAGATAACAGAAACTCTCAGAACAGAGACAACAGAAACAACAGAAACGATAACAGAAATTATCAGAACAGAGACAACAAGCCTTCTTACAACGATAAGCCAAAGGCTCAGCCACAGCAGAACAACGAAGCTAAGAGCGATGAACTCGTTCTCAAGAAGACACCTCAGATTCACTACGTTGATACAAGAGGTACTAACGTAAATATCGAAAAGTACGAAGAAAGAACAGAAGACCTCGTTCCGGACAGCGCAAAGCGTCACGCTCAGGCAGGCGGCAAGGAAAAGTTCAAGAAGAACAATCAGCAGAAGCAGAATCCTTACGCAGGCAACAAGAAGCGTCAGGAAGAACAGGAACGTCTCAAGAAGCTCCAGCAGGAAGCTCTCAAGAAGGTTCAGCTTAAGGTTCTCATCCCAGATGAAATCAGCGTAGGCGAACTTGCTACACGTCTCAAGAAGAGCGCAGCTGAAGTTGTAAAGCAGCTCATGAAGCTCGGCGTTCTCGCATCTGTATCCCAGGTTATCGACTTTGATACAGCTGCTATCGTAGCAGAAGAATTCGGCGCAAAGGTTACAAAGGAAGTTGTTGTAACAATCGAAGAACAGCTCTTCGACGAATCTGCAGACAAGGAAGAAGATCTCGTAGAAAGAAGCCCTGTCGTTGTAGTTATGGGTCACGTTGACCATGGTAAGACATCCCTCCTCGACAGAATCAGATCTGCAAACGTAACAGCAGGCGAAGCTGGTGGTATCACACAGCATATCGGTGCTTACAGAGTTAAGGCAGGCGGCAGAGATATCACGTTCCTCGATACACCGGGTCACGCAGCGTTTACATCCATGCGTGCTCGTGGTGCTTCCGTAACTGACGTTGCTATCCTCGTTGTAGCGGCTGACGACGGTATCATGCCACAGACAATCGAAGCTATCAACCATGCTAAGGCAGCTAACGTTCCAATCGTTGTAGCTGTCAACAAGATGGACAAGGAAGCTGCTAACCCAGACAGAATTATGCAGCAGCTCACAGAATATGACCTCGTTCCTGAAGAATGGGGCGGCACAACAACAGTTGTAAAGATTTCCGCAAAGACAGGTATGGGTATCGATGAACTCCTCGAAATGGTTCTCCTCACATCTGATATGCAGGAACTCAAGGCAAATCCAAACAGACTCGCAAAGGGTACTGTTATCGAAGCAAAGCTCGACAGAGGCCGTGGTCCTGTTGCTACAGTTCTTATCCAGAACGGTACACTCAACAGCTCCGACATCATCATCGCTGGTAAGGCAGTAGGTCGAGTAAGAGCTATGACAAACGACAGAGGCGAAAGAGTTGAAACAGCAGGTCCATCCGTTCCTGTTGAAATCATCGGTCTTGCAGAAGTTCCTGAAGCTGGTGACATCTTCTACGCAGTTGAAGACGAAAGAATGGCAAGAACACTTGCTGAAAAGCGTAAGGAAGAAGAAAAGGCAGAACGCGCAAAGGCTATGCAGAAGGTTACACTCGACAACCTCTTCTCCCATATTGAACAGGGCGCTATCAAGGACCTCAACATCATCGTCAAGGCAGACGTTCACGGCTCTGCAGAAGCAGTCAAGGCTTCCCTCGAAAAGCTCTCCAACGAAGAAGTACGCGTAAAGGTTATCCATTCCGGTGTCGGCGGCATCAACGATACAGACGTTATGCTCGCTTCTGCATCCAGCGCTATCATCGTAGGCTTCAACGTTCGTCCAGAAGCAGGCGCAGCAGAAAACGCAGTACAGGCAGAAGTTGATATCAGACTCTACAGAATCATCTACGACTGCATCGAAGAAATGGAAGCTGCTATGAAGGGTATGCTTGCTCCTAAGTTCAAGGAAGTTATCTACGGTCACGCTGAAATCCGTCAGACATATAAGGTTTCCGGCGTTGGTACAGTTGCAGGCTGCTACGTAACAGACGGTAAGATCAAGAACAGCTCCGAAGTACGTATCGTTCGTGACTCTATCGTTATCTACGAAGGCACACTCGCAGCTCTCAGACGATTCAAGGATGACGCTAAGGAAGTTTCCTCCGGCTATGAATGTGGTATGAGCTTTGAAAGATACAACGATATCAAGGAAGGCGATATCGTAGAATGCTTCGGCCAGGAACAGATCGAGGTGTAATATATGGCAAACAACAGAACAGGCCGTATCAATGAAGAAGTGCTCAAGGCTATGGGCGAGCTTCTCAGAACAGTTAAGGACCCACGTGTCAGCGATGCATTCCTCAGCGTTGTGCATTGTGACGTTACAAAGGACCTCAGCTACTGCACAGTATATATCAGCGCACTCGGTCAGGTAGACGCAAAGGAACTTATGAAGGGCCTCAAGTCTGCATCCGGCTACCTCAGAAGAGAGCTTGCACACACACTCGCTCTCCGTCATACACCAGAGCTTATCTTCAAGCTCGACGATTCCATTGCACACGGCGCAAGAATTTCCAAGCTTATTGACGATGCAATGAAATAAAGAGGAGGTAATATTATGTATCAGCTCACAATGGATGACGTATTGATGCTGCTCCTTAACAATAATAACTTCCTCATCCTCACACACAAAAAACCTGATGGTGATGCATTGGGCAGCGCGTCTGCCCTCTGCAAAATCCTGAGAGAGAAGGGTAAGACAGCTTATATCCTCGGCAATGACGAGATGGGTAAGCGTTTTGACGACATTCTCGAAGGCACACTTGCACCAGAAGATTATAAGGCAGACTTTGTCATCAGCGTAGACGTTGCTGACGTAAAGCTTCTGCCTGATAACGCAAAGCAGTATGCAGAAAGCATTATGCTTGCAATTGACCATCATCCTACAAATACAGGCTTTGCTGGTCATACTTATCTTGAAGCAGATGCAGCGGCAACAGGCGAAATTATCTATAAGATTATGCTCGCTATCGGTGTTGAAGCAACAAAAGAGCTTATGACACCAATTTACATTGCCGTAAGCACAGACACAGGCTGCTTCAGATATTCCAATACAACGGCATTTTCCCATATCGTAGCTGCAAAGGCTATCGAAATGCAGGTTGATATGCCAAAAATCAACAAGGTATTCTTCGAAACAAAGACTATGGCAAGAATTGCCGTGGAAAAGGATATCTATGAAAATATCCAGTATTTCTATAATAATAAGGTAGCTTTCACAAAGCTTACAAGAGCGACAATCGACGATAATGGCGCAACAGAGGACGACCTCGATAACATTTCTTCTATTCTGAGAACAATTGAGGGCATCGAATGTGGTATCACAGCCACAGAGCAGCCAAACGGCGAACTTAAGATTTCCGTTCGCTCGGGCGAAAAGGTCGATGCGTCTCTTGCATGTAAAACAGTAGGCGGC
>JAFYNW010000213.1 GCA_017547995.1 Clostridia bacterium
AAAACGGCACAGTTACATTGACAGTAACTAAGGACTTCACTGACGGTACAGTCGCAAACGGCAGCTACGTTGACTTCGGTTCTGACGTTGTTGTAACTATCGAATCCAACTTTGGTTACGTTGTAGAAAAGTTTACATCCGGTGCAACAATTGTTGTTGATACAGATGCAGTCGCATTTACAATCTCCAATGCTCAGGCTGACAAGACAGTCGACGTAACTTACAGAGCTCTCGACACAACTCCTGTAACCTTCGGCATCATCGACAAGGCTCCTGAAAGTGAAGGCGGTCTTGACGGTACAATCACAGCATCTGTAAACCGCAAGGATATGGATTCCTACAAGGTTGAAAATGCAGATACACTCACAGACGTTTACGAAGGCTCCACAGTAACGTTCACAGCTACACCTGCTACAGGCTACAAGGTTTCCAAGTGGTTCGTAAACGGTGTTGAAGTGGCAACATCCCCAGTTCTCACAATCGCAAAGGATATGGCTGACCAGAACGTAATGGTTCAGTTCGACCTTATCGGTAAGTCCATCGACTTCTCCATCGAAAGTGAAGAAACAGAAGCAACTCTCTCTGCAACGTTCACACCGGACGGCGGCACAGCTCAGTCCTTCGAATCCGGCAACAGACCTGCAGCAAACGGCAAAGTAGCTGTTACAGCAGCAGACATCGCTGACGGTTACGAAATCGAAGGCTGGTACGTTGACGGCGTTAAGGTTGAAGGCGAAACAGGCACAACATACAACTATGCTGCTACTGTTGACGTAGGTGCACAGATTGTCGTAAAGATTATCCGTTCCTCCTACAAGGTTGAATACTCCGCAGTAAACGGCACAGTTACAACATCCATCGCTTCCGGCGATATGGTAAAGGGTGACACAGAAGTTACATTCACAGCAACACCTGTCGAAAATACAGGCTATGCATTCAAGGGCTGGACTGTAAACGGCACAAAGTCCGACGTAACAGATGAAACACTCACACTCGCAATTACAGCAAACACAACTGTAAAGGCTGAATACGAGCTCGTTGAAACAAAGTACACAGTAACTTACGGTGTAATCGGCGAAAACGGCACACTCGCTCTCGCAGGCTTCAACAAGAGCCCTGCAAGCGTAAAGGCTGGCTCCGACCTCACATTTACAGCAACTCCTGCCGCTGACTACCGCGTAAAGGGCTGGTACTCTGACGCTGCAGGCACAACTGCTATCGAAGGCACAACATTCGAACAGAATTCCTACAACACAACAAACCTCATCGCAGATATGACAGTTTACGTTGAATTCGAACAGATTCCACGTTATGAAATCGACGTTACTGTTACAGGCCTCGGCTCTGTTACTGCTACTGTAAACGGCGTTGCAGCTGAAATCGCAGAAGGCAAGCTTACAGTAAAGCGTTATGACGACGTTGTACTCACAGCAACACCTGACGAATATCAGTTCTTCGCAGGCTGGACAGTTGGTGAAACATCCATGGGCAATGCATCTACACTCACATTCACAGACGTAGTTGAAAATGCAACTGTAAAGGCTGAATTCGCACCAAGCCAGAATATTGAACTCAAGACTATCATCAACACAAATGAAGGCAGCATCAAGGTTCAGGCTGGCTACAACGAATCCGATGCAGTTATCAACCCAACAACAGGTATCATCATCAACAGAGGTCAGAAGGTTGTTCTCACAGTAACTCCAGACTCTGACAAGATGGTAAAATCCTGGAAGATTGACGGCGTTGAAATGGTTGATTACCTCGCTCACGAATACGTAATCGAAAACATCCTCAAGGATACTGTTGTAGAAGTTGAATTTGAAGACCTCAAGTTGTTCGATCTCCCTGCCGGCACAGATGCATACGACGTCACAAACATCACAGAAACTCCTGTTGACCTCGGCGGCACAGACAAGGTTCGTGACCGTGGCAACGTAACCTTCACAGTTGCTCCAAAGAATTCCAACGCTATCACAGCTCTTGCTCCAACAGCAGGCGAAGGCGCACGAATCGAAACAACAAAGAACGCAGACGGCACATGGACAGTAACAATTGAAAACGTTAAGGGCAACGTCGTTCTCAACCCAACAGTTGTTCCTGGCAAGTCCCTCACAATCAACTGTGGCGAAGGCGGTACAGTTTCTGTAAAGCTCGGTGAAAACGAAGTAACATCCGGCTACGTATTCATGCTCAATGACAAGCTTACAGTCAAGGCAACTGCAAACAGCGGCTTTGCTATCGACACAATCAAGCTCAACGGCGCTGACTTTACAAACAACAGCTCTTACACAGTAAAGGCTGAAGATAACGCTATCGTAATCGACGTAACCTTCAAGGCTGCTCCAGCTGGTGGCGGCGGTGGCGGCTTCGGCGGCGGTGGTGGAGGCGGCTCTTCCACATACCCACCTGTTGTTGAAGAAGACGAACACGGCAAGCTTATCGTAACACCTGAAAACCCATCCAAGGGCGACACAGTTGTTATCACACCTGTTCCAGACCCAGGCTATATGCTTGATGAAATCATCGTAACAGACAAGAATGGCAACGAAATCGAAACAGAGTTCAACCGTGACGGCACATACACATTCGAACAGCCATCCGGCGTTGTTACAATCGACGGCGAATTCAAGAAAATCGTTCTTCCATTCGAAGACGTTCCTACAACATCCTACTATGCAGAAGCAGTTCTCTGGGCAGTTGAAAACGGTATCACAACAGGTACTACTGCTACAACCTTCTCCCCAGATATGGCATGTACACGTGCTCAGGCTGTAACATTCCTCTGGCGTGCTGCAGGCTCCCCTGCTCCAAAGAGCACAGTAATGCCATTTGCTGACGTGGCTGAAGGCGTTTACTACTATGACGCAGTCCTCTGGGCAGTTGAAAACGGCATCACAACAGGTACAGGCGACGGCTCTGTATTCTCCCCTGATATGATCTGTTCCCGCGGCCAGATCGTGACACTCCTTGCACGTCTCGAAAAGGCTGAAAAGTCCGATGCAGAAAATCCATTCACAGACGTAACAGAAGGCGCATATTACCATGACGCAGTTCTCTGGGCAGTGGAAAACTACATCACAAAGGGCACAACAGACACAACATTTACACCAGACAAGGATTGTACACGTGCTGAAATCGTAACATTCCTCTGGCGCTGCTTCAGATAAACAGCATAAAATTAAAGGACATCCTCCGGGATGTCCTTTTTTTGACCTTTTCGTTCACAGAATATTTTCAGTTGCATGCTTGACATTCTCGATATTCGAGAATATAATGTAATCAAGAATACTCGATATTCGAGAATAGGAGGTATACTATGCCGAGAGAGAAATTCAAAACCCTCACCGAGCAGATGTTTTATATCCTGCTCTGCCTCAAAAATGAATGTTACGGTATGGATATACTGGACAAGGTACCCGCTATGACAAACGGCCGTGTCACAGTGGGCTCAGGTACGCTTTATAATTTATTGGAACAGTTTCTCGATGCCGGTATGATACGTGAAACCAAGGTGGAGGGACGCCGCCGCAGTTATATACTGACAGAAAAGGGCGAAAAAATGCTCCGCGAGGAATACGACCGTATCACAGCTCAGGCCCGCGATTTCCGTTCCGTGTTTGAAAGCGAGGAATAACTATGAAGGATACACGGCGCAAACTCAATATATACACCATCTTTGATTTCCCGAAAATCGAAAAAATGCTTGAGAAAATGGCTCTCGAAGGCTGGATGCTTTGTGAAGCCAAGGGCAATTTATGGAAATATCAGCGCATTGAGCCGGCAAAGCTCAAGTTCAGCGTGATGTTTCTGCCAAAAGTTTCGGCATTTGACCCTGAGCCGACCGAACAATCGGAGCTTCTTGCTGATTTTGCCGAAAGAACAGGCTGGAAACACGTCGCTTCAGCATCCATGATGCAGATTTTCTGCAATGAAAATCCCGATGCAATTCCAATGGAAACCGACCCTGTTGTTCAGGTCGACACCATTCACAAGACTGTGAAGAAAAATCTGCTGTGGAGTTGGATTATCCTTACGCTTGTATCATTTATGAACGTGGCAATCCGCTTTACAACGGTGGGCGATAATTTCACAGAGTTTATCACAGACCGCACACAGCTTCTCATGGTGCTTTGCTGGGCGGTTATCGGCCTTGAGTCGCTCTTTCATATCGTCAGCTATTATTTATGGTACAAAAAAGCGAAAGCCGAGGCCGAAAACGGCGGGTTTATTCGTCCGCGCGATAATATGATAGCCTATTATGGCATCCTCGCCGTACTTTTCATCCTTTCGCTCAGCCTTACTTTCGAGATGTACTCCACCTTGGATGCAAGATTTATATGGTATATCGTCGGCTATATGGCGGTCATTTTCGCAGTAGTCTGGGGTACAATAAAGATGCTTAAGAGCATAAAAATGCCGGGCAAGTACACGCTTATCGTAGTCTATGCCATCGCGCTCATCGTTTCATTCGCCCTTCTTGCAGGTCTTATGCACATGATTCTCGGTAATGACCACGCTGACGAAGATGCCGCCGGCACTTACGAGTACAACGGCAGGCTCATCGAATACTATCTCGATGAGATTCCGCTCCGCGTGGAGGATATGGAAAACGTGGATTACGATAAATATTCCACCCGCAACGAGGTCAAATCCAGCATATTTGCTTCCAAGAGTGAGATTACCCAGCGCGACAGAATCGGATACAGCGCTCCGGACCTTTCCTATGATATC
>JAFYNW010000214.1 GCA_017547995.1 Clostridia bacterium
AGGTTGATGCTCTCTGCGAAATCGACGGCGTTGACGAATTCGTTGTATATCTCGCTCCTGTCGGCAAGGTATAAAATTATACCTCTATGATTATTGTAAGAGAAACTGAGATGGCAGATTTGCCCTGTGTGAAAGCTTTATGGGCAGACGGTGACGTTATGAAGTTTGTCGGTTTCCCTGACGGCCTTAAGCAGACAGACGAGCAGATGGAAAAATGGGTTGAGCGTATCTCCGCTTCCCGTCCACAGCGCAATCACTATTCTGTTTTTGAGGACGGCAGATACTGCGGTGAGTCGTTTTACAGCATAGATGCCGATACCCTCTCGGCTTCGGTTGATATCAAGCTTTTCGCCTTTGCACGCGGCAGAGGAATTGCCACAAAGGCTCTTTCCCACGCTATCCGGCAGGCATTTGAAAATGGCGCGGAAAAGGTCTGGGTTGACCCTGACCCTGACAATATAAAAGCCATCGCTTTGTATGAAAGACTTGGCTTTGTCCGTAAGCCTATGCCCGATTATCTCGCCGAAGACGGCAGTACAAGCATATACATGGAGCTTTGCGAAAAGTAAACAAAAAGACCATCAGTAAGAGTCATACTCTAAAGGACAGTAAAAAGGCCCCCTTGTGTAAAGGGGGCTGGATTTTTGTGAAGCAAAAAGACTGGGGGATTGTTAAGGACCACCGATTGACAACCCCTAAGATTTTTACAAAAAATCACCTCCCCTTACACAGGGGAGGCTTTTTTATTCAGGGATTTATTAGTTTTTTGGTGTTGCGATGATGACGCGGACGAGCTTGCCTGCCGCAGGGCCGAAGTTATCTACAAAGCCCTGTACGGAATAGCTGTCGTTGCCGAGTACTGCAGACACGTTTGTCTGGGAGTAAGTCTTATCCTTATAGATATAAACCTGAACGTCGCCCCAGATTTCATACTTTTCACTGCCGTCGACAGCCTTTGTGCCTTCGATGGAATTGATGGAGATATGCTGGAGATTCTTAATCTGTGTCAGGGAATTATTCTTGAGTGTAAGTCTTGCAGGGCCTGCCTCTGCACCGAGCGCAGAATTATTCGACTGGAATGAGCCGCTCTTGCCGTTGATGATATACTGATAAGAGGAACTGATATTGAAATTGCCGCTTGTTTCCGTTGCACTCGTCACGATGCCGTAGGAATATGCATCGCCTGTCACGTCATCGAAGATGACCTTTGTAATCTTGTCATTTTCGTCCAGCTCATAGTATCTGAAGCTTGCGGAAGTAAGGCTGACACCCTTGATGCGCTGAGGATATACGACAGCGTAAGTGCCGGATGCAGTCACGTCAATCATCTGCACGTCATCAGCGAGAGTATACTTGCCGATTTTTGTTGCGTCATCGTTAACTGTGCCCGAAATGCCCTTGTCGGAAACCTTGGAAACTGTAAGTTTGCCGTTTGTGTAAACTGCCTTGAGAAGCGCGCCGACCTCGTACGTGGAAGATACGTTGTACGTTCTTTCGATGCCGTCAGCACAGATTACAGTTGCTGTCCTGGAGGACTGAGTGAAGCCGAGGGCGTCTGTGTAGCTCTGTGAGCCTGTTGCGATGACTACGCCG
>JAFYNW010000215.1 GCA_017547995.1 Clostridia bacterium
TGTTCGTGTTCGAAATGGTAGATCCTGATGGCAACCGTATCTCTGGCTATAACGGATACTACGGAGATTCCAGCACAACAGACCGCAGAATTTACGTAATGCCAAATGAAACAATCAATGTTGCTCCATACGAAGGCTGTACTTTCAACGTATATCAGTACGATTGGACAATCGGCGCAAACCTCAATACTATTGAGGTAACACGCTCTTATAAAAAGAATATTCCATTCGTTGCATACGAAGGCTTTGTTGCTGAAACAAAAGTAACAACAGAAGCTGAATTCACAGCGGCTATCAACAAGAGCGGTACAGTAAAGCTTATGAGTGATATCACTCTTGCATATGAACCGGGCAAGCTCGCTGTGTATGCTAACCGTGGCGGCGCAGTTACACTTGATCTCAATGGCTATAATCTCCATCTTGATCAGAATATTAACTTCAATATTGAAAATGGTAAGCAGATGACTATCAAGAATGGCACAATCACAGGCTACGTTGCAGGTGAGTATGAAAATGTTGAAGGTGTAAACAGCAGCAGTAAGATTATGGTTGGCACAGGTTCATATTTTGAGCTTCTCAATGGTACGTACGTAAACGTAGAGGCAACACCTTCTGAAAGCATTGTTATCAAGGATGCTGTTATCAACGGATACGTTGTAGCAAGTGCTCCACAGGTTACAATTGAAAACGTTACTGCAGATTCCGTTACAATTGATGGCAAGGATGACAATGTTGAAGTGAAGAACAGCACAATGAGTTACCTTAAAATCAGCAATGGTAATAACGCACAGGTATCTGGAATTACAGGTCTTAAAGATGCTGTAATCTATGATGGCGTTGTAGAGTTCAACGATGTAACTATGACAGATGGTTATATTGACGCTTATATGGATGCTGTACTTATTATCAACAGCGGTGATTACAGAAGACGTTCCGAATACGGTCTCTTCAGCACAGGCTTCAATACAGTAATCATCAATGGCGGTACATTCAACTTCAAGCCTGAAGACGATTATCTCGGCGAAGGCAAGAAAGCAACTGCCAACGGCGACGGTACTTGGACTGTTGAATAAAGAAACCAGTCTGAAATAAATAAAAATACCACTCGTATGAGTGGTATTTTTATTTGCGACCAGATTGACAATTTATTTCTTGAGATATATAATATAATTATGAAATTATGTGAATTCATCAATAAAATATATTATCAACGGAGGAGTGGGCATGAAAAATAAATTATGTATGCTGATGTGCATTATATACGTATTTTGTTTTACGTTTTTTGTGTCAGCTGTGGCAATTGACACGGACAAATTGTGCACACTTTCGCTCAATTACGTCGTTTCAGGAAACAAAATTACAAATCATGAAATCAGAATCTACCAGATTGCCGACGTTTCAGAAGATGGAACGTTTTCTCTGACTGATAATTTTGATGAATATCAGGTGAAAATAAACGGTCTTTCAACGCAGAGGGAAAAGCGTGTTGCCGCACAGACCTTAAGCTCATACGTGAATGCGGACAGAGTGGCTGCTGCGAAGGCATTAAAAACAGATTCACAGGGCAAGGTAACCTTTGAAAGCCTTAAAACAGGTATGTATCTTGTGATGTGCAACGATGCATATACAGTTTCCGGCACCTATACATTCGAGCCTTTCCTTATAATTCTTCCTTATGCGGATGAAAGCGGAAAGCTTTATTACGATATGTCGGTCAATCCAAAATCGGGCGCAGTTACTCCGTTTTCGAGATACAGTGTGACAAAGCTCTGGAAGGATTCACAGAGTGATATCACACGTCCTGAAAGCGTTTCGGTTGACATCACAAAAGACGGTGAAGTCTGGAAGTCGGTAACACTCAGCGCAGAAAACAACTGGACTTATACATGGGAATCTCCTGATGAAAGCTCTGAGTGGTCTGTTGTTGAGCGTAACGTGGCAGAGGGATATATTGTAAGTATTACTGAAATTGAAAATACCTTTACAATCGTAAACTCAACGGTGGACGAACCACCGGGAGACGAACCGACTGAGGATATACCACCGGAAGAGCCTCCTAAGTCTGACGTACCACCATCGGAAGAGCCTGAAACCGAGGAAATTCCGAAAGAGCCGGTGCCGCAATCTCCGTATACAGGCGACCCTTCAGAAATATGGAAGTATATCATTATTATGGCTATTTCCGGTGTAGCTCTCGTTCTTTCGGGACTTACACATAAGAGGGAATGCTGATGAAAATAAGAGCATCCCTGCGGATTCTTGGGGCGATATTGATATTTTTAAGCATTGCAGCTGCCGTTGTACTGTATCAATACACAGCATGGGCAAAGGAGCAGACCGAGCTTGTAACGTCACAGCTGGAGCAGATTATTCCGGGCAGATTTCCTGCTGTTGAAGACGAGTATGAAGATGCGGAAATGCCTGTCCTTCAGATTAACGGACGGGATTACGTATGCCTTCTTGAAGTGCCGTCCTACAGTATCGCACTTCCTGTGCAGAGCGAATGGATGCCGAATAATCTGCTGATAAATCCTTGCAGATATACGGGAAGCCCGTTTGACGGCACGCTGATTCTTGGCGGAAGCAGCGGAAAAGGTCAGTTTGACTTTTGTGCACAGGTTGACGTCGGTGAAAAAGTGACTGTTACAGATATGCAGGGCAACTGCTTTGAATATTCAGTCAAGGGCATCGAAAGATGGAAAGAGCTCAGTGCAGAGCGTCTCAGGACGGAAAATCTCGGGCTTACCTTGTTCACAAAAGAAAGCTTTTCATCGTCATATATAGTTGTAAAATGTGAAATGAAATAGAAAAAAGAGCTATGGATAATCCATAGCTCTTTTTATATAGTTTAGTATTAGTCAGCGTCTGTATATGCTCTGTCTGTCTGGATGAAAATACCGAGCTGGCCGCTCCAGCCTACGTTGAAGCCGAGTTCCTTGTCGAGGTCACGGAGCTTATAGTATGTATAGCCGTTGCCGTTATCGTCTGTGAGAGTGATAGCGGAAAGCTCGCTCTTGACGCCGTTTACGTTAGTAGCTGTTGTTGGAACAGTATACTTTCTGTCGCCGGAGAATGGAGTCTTCATTTCGCTGCCGTTAGCTGTGTAGCTCTGGCCTGTGAGAATATTTACGTTGCCATCCCAGCCAACCTGGAACTGAGCCTTGGAGCCGTTGAGCACGTTGGCAACGTCACGGAGCTTGACGTAGTTTGTCATGTTGCCGTTCTTATCCTTGAGAGCGTAAGCCTGAAGCTCAACAGCCTTGCCGTCGATATTCACAGGCTGTGTGGAAGCGTAAGCAATCTGCTGCACAGGCTTTACTTCGTAAGAAGAAAGGTCTGCGTATGTGAAGTAGATTGAAACGCCATAGTCGAGGGAGAGATGTGTGATATCATTTTCTGCCATATTTGCATAGCAGTTTTCGTTGATATGGTTGAAGCCAAGACCTCTTTCGTGTACGCCTGCACCGGAAACACCAAACCACTGACCTTCGTTGCCGAATTCTTCATCAGGGCGTCTGTAAACACCGTCGATAAGACGGAATCCGCCGCGGCCGCCTGGGAAAACCCAGTCTTCCTGAGCTATTTCAACAATAAGCTTGGAAGCTGTCTTATCAAGCTGATAAACTGTAATTGTCTTTTCAACGTCCTTTTCTGCATCGAGGTCAAA
>JAFYNW010000216.1 GCA_017547995.1 Clostridia bacterium
CGAGAGCACCCGGAGGCTTGAGAAGCTCATTCTGGCGCTTTTTCGCCTCGTTTATTGCATTTTCATCAGGCTCAGCTATCTGCTGAGCCAATTTTAATACGTCGTACTTCATTATTTAAGTGTTTCGAGGATTTCAAACTTGCGTGTTTCTGTATCGAATTCGACAACGTAGCCGCCGCCGTTTGTTGTCTGATAATCGAAAAATACTGTCATTTCATCTGTGAAGCTATTCATAAGAGCCATAATTACGCCGCCGTGGCTGACGATAGCAGGCTTTTTCGCGCCCTTTTCTTCGATAATCTTCACAATCTGGTCAAAACCACGGAGGCAACGTGCATGGAATACCTCCTTGCATTCGCCGTTTGGAATGAAGCCATCGTTGACGTCGAGGAAGCGCTGATATTCAGGAGTGTCCTTGAGCTGCTCGTAGCACTTGCCTGTGAAGTCGCCCATATCACACTCATGGATGTCAGGAATGATAATCTGCTCCATTTCAGGATAGATGATGCGTGCTGTCTGGTGTGTGCGCTGAAGGTCGCTGACGAAAAGAAGGTCGCACTCAGGATACTGACCGAGCTTTGCACGTATGCCTTCGACACCCTGCTCGATAAGCGGCACGTCTGTTGTGCCTGTATATGTCTTTGTGATGTTGCCTTCGGTCATGCCGTGGCGGATAATTGTGATGACGTGTTTCATTTTATTCTCCTTTGATGATAGTACCGATTCCCGCTGTCACACGGATGACTGTATCGGATGCCTCGGCTAAGTCGCACAGAAATCTGCCGAGAGCCTCTCTGTAAACGCGGTCTGACTTTTCAAGCGGAATGATACCGCAGCCTACCTCGTCGCAGATGATGACTTTGCCCCTGCATTTTTCAAGCAGACCTTCTTCATCCATATTATTTTTGAAGTAATTCTGAAAATTGTTGACTATTTTTTTGTCCATCCCGTCGGAGACGTCGTCTGCTGAAAGGGAGGAGTAGCTGAGCGCCACCTTCAGCTTATCCTGAAAGGCACCGCCGATGACGAGCACAGTTTTTTCCATAGGCCCTCCTTACATTATATAATAAGGCTGAAAACTGCAAGACACACAACAAAGCAAAGCTCGATGGCGCAGATGAAAAAGCCGATAAGGTCACCCGTGATGCCGCCGAAGATACGCTTTGTCTGGCGTCTGAATATGAGAGCGGCAACAATGCAAATTGCCACTGTAATTGCGAAAAATACTTTATTTATGAGCAGAATTGCGATTAAAAGCAGAGAAATCTCCATGCTGATAGCAGTTTTGCTCCATTTTTTATCTGCTCCGTCGGAAAACATATAGGCAAGGCCACTTTTTCTTGCAGGAGTAAGGCTGACTACGAAAAGTGCGCCCATTGCTTTGCTGAGGCACCAGAGAAGCGGAATCGCCATGACAAGCACGGGATTTTCGCCATACTGCGCCCACAGACCGAAGGTGAGGACGAAATAGGCTGCCGTGTAGATGACGGCGAAAGCCCCTGCGTTAGGGTCCTTGAGAATCTTCAGCTTGGTTTCCATATCCTTGTGGGAGGAAATTGCGTCGACAGTGTCGGCAAAGC
>JAFYNW010000217.1 GCA_017547995.1 Clostridia bacterium
AAGACAGATATGGCCGAATTTATCGATATGGAGCATACTCCAAAGAACGTGCTTATAAGATGTATCAAGAAGAACAAGGGCAATAAGGACGCGCTGAACGAATACTATGCCCTCAAGGAACAGTACGGCAACTTCAGCCAGACCCTCGAAAACAGACTCAAAGATAATGGGTATATAAAGTAAAAGAAACCTCCTCCACACCCTGTGGAGGAGGTTTTATATTTTGTAGGGTGCGACGCCCTCGACGCACCGCTTATCTGTCATTCTGATATTGTATAAACGGACAATTCGTGAATTGTCCCTACAAGTTTTCCTTCCTTCCGTCATCTTGACACCCCAAACCATATATGCTATTATAAAATCATACTAAATCTTTCGGAGGTGTACTATGTTTCGTCCTGACAACGTTTCTGAAATCCGCTGGGCATTTTACGTCAAGCTGTTTAAGTTTTTTGTATCAAGTGTTGTAGTCATGATTTTTATAATGGCTCCAACTCAAGGACTGTTGCTCGTTCCTTTTGCCGTAGCCTATGTCCCATGTGCCATCGGCTACGTGCTTTTCCACACCTATTTCGCAATTCAGGCAGAGAAAAACGCCCCACCACAGGAAGAAATTCCTGCTGAAACTAAAGAAGAATAAAATTGTAGGGGAGGGGTAACCCCTCCCGTTTAACTATTCTTCCGTCATCCTGAGTGCATCGCACGAAGGATCTTTCCACAAATTTCACAAAAGATTCTTCACTTTCGTTCATAATGACATATTTTTTGTCCCATTTTGCCTTCCATAATGGTCTATATTATAAAGGAGGGACTAATATGAAAACTCGCGTTATTTTTCTCATACTTTCGCTGACTGTAATTTTCGGTACTATATTTTTAAGCAGGCTCATTTTTGTTGACAATACTCCTATGGTGCCTGTAAAAATAGACCTGCCATCAAATATTCTCGAAGAGTTAAACTATATCAGCCTGGGCATTATCGGCGGTGACGAAAATTACTGTGATTTGCAGGCGGTAAATCTTCCCCACGGCACAGAAATCTATCGTTTTGTCCGCAACCAGCTTCCTTTCAATGCTTTCACGCTCATCGATGGAGAATTTCAGCTTTATCTAATGTTGTTTGACGGTATTAAACAATTAAATACCGGTCCCACTCTGACCTTGCTCAGGATGGCAGAAAGGGAAGAATATGCCGATATCAGCCATTATCTCACAGCTATGAGCAGATTTTTCGGTGAATTTGACAGTGAAAGGTTCTATGGTTTTGATTTCAATGTACCCGACGAAGTAACGCCGAAACTTCGCAAAGTTATAGCCGAATTATCCGAAATCTATGGCTTTGAATATGAAGAAGGCCCTCTTTCCGATTTTATAACCCCGCCCGGTGGTTATCCGTGGTATTTCAAAGAGGAATACGGCGAGATGGCGTGGGTATATATCACATCGAGTGACAGATTTTTCAGCGGAAATATGGATATAACAATTCAGGTGGTTACAGGCAACCTCGCTGCAATCGACACTACCTATCTCGTCGAAAAAGTGGAGGACAAATGGAAAACCACCCGCACACTTTCATCTGGTATCTCATAACACCAAAAATCCTCCACTTGGCAAGTGGAGGATTTTTTTAATTTTTCAGTTTTTTTCTATATTCGCTTTCGATTTGCATTTCGGAGAAGGTCATCATATCATTCATGATGGCCGTTGCCTGCTCGACAATGCCCATTGCGATAGGGCAGCCCGAGCCTTCGCCGAGGCGCATTTCAAGCATGAGCATAGGCTTGAGCCCAAGCTTTTCCATCGCCAGCTTATAGGCAGGCTCTTCGGAAATATGTGACGGAATGAGATACGCTCTCACGAGCGGATTTATCGCATAGGCAAGAAGCGCCGCCGCGATGGCGATAACCCCATCGACCACAACAGGC
>JAFYNW010000218.1 GCA_017547995.1 Clostridia bacterium
AGCAAATATACCCGCACGCGCACGCCTGTGCTTCTCGTCTATCACGAAAGCTTTGAAACCAAGCAGGAGGCCATGCGTAGAGAATATGCAATAAAACAGCTGACAAAGCAACAGAAGCTCAAGCTTATAGGAAAATAAAAGCCACCCCGTACGGAGTGGCTTTTATTTTACTTTTTCATAATTATGCAATAGAGCTTACGTGGCAATTCTGCTTCTTCGAAGTATTCGATAGCTTCGATTTCAAAGTCGCCCTTGATTTTTTCGATGTTTTCCTTTGTGAAGAATCGCACGATGTAGCCGTCGTTTTCAAAAAGACAGTCACCGCGCTGTGTGCCCTGACCGAAATGAGCATCCATATCGTTACGCACTGTGAAGATATGATATCCACCCTTCTTGAGGAGACGGTAAGCTTCATTCATCATGTGGATTGTTTCTTCCTCTGTGAATGCCATATTGAAAAGCATATGGGAATAGCAGACGTCGAAGCTTTCATCTTCAAGTGGGAATTTTTCACGCAAATCGTGCTTTACAAGGTTGATTTTGTCAGCAAGACCGAGGTTTTCGGCCTTTGTCTTTGTTGCATCGAGACCGACCTGAGAATAGTCAAGACCTGTCACGTTATAGCCATTCTGAGCAAAATGCATTGTGTCTCTGCCCTGACCGAAGCCGAGCTCGAGAATGTTCTTTGCATCCTTATCCTTGATAATTTCAAGAGTACGCTGTGCAGGATGGCTGATTTCCTCGCCAAACATTTCAGGCATAATCATATAGGAATGGTCCCACTTGCCCTGCTGTCTGTCGAGATGCTCCTTATCGGAAAGACCGCCCAATTTGTCCATTTCGCCTCTCTTATAGCATTCGAGAGCCTCGATGAAACGCTCAGGACAGGAGGAAACGCCTGTATCACAGCTGAGACCGCGGAGTCTCCTGATAATTTCATCTATTTCCATACCTTCTACGAGAGCGGCAATGGAGAGGAGATTGCCCTTGCAGCCGCCGACGAATTTCACGTCATAAACCTTATTATCGCGTACGTCGAAGTGAATTTCGCTTACGCATATCATTTCAGGATAGTAAATCATATTTTTCCCCTTTTAATTCATTATAAGTAAATAATATCTTGAAAAACATATCAAGTCAAGCATTTTATATATTTATTGGATTTTCTGATGTACACAGGGCATATTTTATGCTATAATGATATAAAGGAGGTATGATTATGAAGTTTTTGCTCAACACTCAGGCAGAGCGCTGCCGTATGGAGGTCTATAACGAATACCTCCGCAAGATTCCACAGCTTCTCGAGCAGCTCGAGGCTGTTGAAAAGATGTACGAAAAGGCTGTGCTCGAAGAAAAAATGCTTGAATCCAAGACAGACGACAACAGCCGTGCTCTTTATGCCGACAGACTTGCCCGTACGAAAGCACAGTGCATCGCCCGCGCCGATGATATAAAGGAGCAGGCAAGGCTGATTTTTGCCCTCAAGGAGCAGATTGAAAACGAAAGTTCCGCACTGAGAGAATTGATTGGAAAATAAGAAAAAGCCACTCGGATGAGTGGCTTTATTTTTTACTTCTTTACTGCGACTTTTTCGCCGAATTTCACGATGGTTTCGATATTTGCAAGGGAATTTTCCTCGATATCCTTATCGAGAATAATCTTGTCCTTTTCCACAAGCAGCACGACTGTCGAGCCGCCAAACTGGAAATACCCCTTTTCCTGCCCACGCTTGACGCTTGCCTTGCCGTGATGGTTTACGATTTTGCCCACAAGAAGCGCGCCAACCTCCATAACGGTGATATCACCGAAGGATTTTGTATGAAGCACTGTGTATTCTCGGGAGTTTTCCTTATAGATAGGGTAAAAATCGTTGGCAATAGGGTTTACTGTGTGAAGCACGCCCTGAATGAAAACGTTTTCATCCTTTTCGCCGTCTGCAACGTAGCAATAGCGGTGATAATCGTCGACACACAGACGGAAAATCAGCAGATGTCCGCCCTTGTATTTTTCGGCAAGCTTATCATTTTTCAGCAGGGATGCTACCGTGTACCACGTATTTTTGATGGCAAAACGGGTGTCATCACCGATTTTTATAGCAGTCAGCTTACTGTCGGCAGGACTGATGAGATGACTTTCATCCATATCGACAGGTCTTGCTTCAGGACGGATGCGACGGGAGAAAAAGTCGTTATAGCTGCCGTAGTTTTCGCTGACAAACTGAGTCATATCGATGTTGTTGCTCTTGATAAAAGGCTTGATAAGGGCGCAGGATGCCTTCGTTGAAAGAAGCTTGCCTGCGATTTTCGATATGCACGGTGCAGTCAGCGGCTTGAGTATCATACGTCCTATGACTGTGCCGTAGAGAATGGACAGCGATTTTTCCTGACTGTCCTGCAATTCAATGAGTCTGCCGTTACGGTGCTTTAGTTTCATTGATACCCTCGATAATCTCCTCAACAATGAGGTTGGTTTCGTCGTGATTGTCCTGTACCTTATACTTTGTATAGAAGGAAATAATGGCTACTGTGAAGGCGAGGAATGCCATAAGGGCAATAATTGTCTTGAACTTTGGCTTTTTGATAGGCACGTCGAGAATGAAGAAGAGCCCGACTGTAAAGAGCAGGACGTGAAGCACCACAAGGAATGCAAAGTCGCTCATCATAAACTGAAGCCAGAATACAAGCGGAAGCAAAAATGCGATTGACGTTACCGGCAGACCGCGGTAGATCTTTGTAGCGCCGCCCTCTGTCTGCTGACGCTTTTCTTCCATAACGTTGAAGAAGCCGAGGCGGATGACCGCACACAGACAATAGAAAAATACGATTGGAAGGCCGAGTACGCCTCTGAGGCCGAGAAGATAGCAGATAAGTGCAGGATATACGCCGAAGCAGACGACGTCACAGAGTGAGTCGAGCTGGATGCCGAAAGCCTTTTCGTCCGCCGTTCTGTTCTTTTTTGTACGGGCAACTCTGCCGTCGAAGGCATCGCACATGCCGGAGAATGCAAGGCAGAAAATAGCCTCCTTATAGTCGCCGTGGATGGCCTGAGTCATGCCGTAAACCGATGAAATAAGACTCATATATGTAAGAATAACCGTATAGTCGTAAAAGCCGATGAATTTCAACGCGTGCTCCTTTCTTAGCGAAAAAACTGTTTATATTTTTACCATCAAATACTTTTTGTCATACAAATATTCTACCATTAAATCGGGCAATTGTAAATCAAAACTTTTCGTTATTGTGTATATCCCACATAAGCCAAATAGGATTTTTATCGAAAAATAACAAAAAATATCGCATTTTGTCAAAAAAACTCTTGCCTTTATTGTAAATATCAATTATAATATGATGGATTGACCTCGTGTAAAACAACACGGGTAAACATAAAACAATTCGGAGGATAAATTACAATGTCTGAACTTCACACAAAGACAGCAAACCCAGGCCCTCTCGGTCTTCTCGGTTTCGGCATGACAACAGTTTTGCTCAACCTTCATAACAGCGGTTTGCTCCCACTCTCTATCGTTATCGTAGCTATGGGTATCGCTCTCGGCGGTCTCGCACAGATTCTCGCAGGTATCCGCGAAATGCGTCAGGGCAACACATTCGCAGGCACAGCTTTCACAGCTTACGGCCTCTTCTGGTGGTCCCTCGTTATCATCTGGGTTAACCCATTCCCAGGCATCGAAGCAGCTGACAAGACATCCCTCGCATTCTATCTCCTTCTCTGGGGTATCTTCACACTCTTCATGTTCATCGGCACACTCAAGCACAACAAGGCAACACAGGTTGTTTTCGGCTCCCTCACAATCCTCTTCATGCTTCTCGCATTGGGCGATTTCACAGGTAACCACACAATCACAATCATTGCTGGCTTCGAAGGCATCTTCTGCGGCCTCTCCGCTATTTACAGCGCAATGGGCCAGATTATCAATGCTGAATTCGGCAAGGAAATCATCCCACTCGGCTAATTGAAAAAAGCAAAGACCATCCGCAAGGGTGGTCTTTTTTAATGAATAGTGAAAAGTGAATAATGAATAGTTGCGGTGTGACACAGTCACATTGAATAAGTCTCTCTCCTCCTCAGAGGGAGGCGAGAGTTTTTGACATCAAAAAACCCGTCCTGATTACAGAACGGGTTATTTTTTATCTGACAGGTCGAAGGTTATTTTTCGTTCTTCTTAAACAAAGAAATACTGTTAATCGATATAGATGCGACAGTCATAATCCACAATGCTTTTGACATTGAAGGAACTACATCCTCCAGTGCGCTCCAGTCTTTACTAATGACCCATGCAGCACCCTGATTATAAAATGCACACAATGTCAAAGCTGTAAGCGAAAGGCTGGCAAATCTGAGCCATTTTGCATCACGCCCACGCATTGTCCACACGATATTCATTATCGCCATAACAATTGCCGAAATGCCAAATAATAACCACATAATCTGTCCTCCTTTTTAAGGTCAGCCTTATCCTACTGAATTTCCCAGCGGTGGCTGTTTCTGTCATCGAATGCGATGATGACCTTTTCGAGAAGCTCTTCATCTTCGATAGCTTCAAGATATTCGCCGTCTACAAGCTGAAGGAGCATAGCTTCCTCTTCGCCCGGCTTGAGAAGAGCAACGAAAGTGCCGCCTTCAAATTCAAAATTATCGTATACGAGATATTCTACTTCCTTGCCGTCTTCGTCTTCGACAAGAATAGTTTCAAACTTTTCGTTTTCCATGGTTTTCTCCTTTATATTAAATAGTACGCTCAGCCGCTTCAACCACGTGCTTCATAAGAACACTTGTTGTAACTGCGCCTACACCGCCCGGTACAGGTGTGATAGCCTCAACGATTGGCTCGACTTCGTCGAAAATAGCGTCGCCTGACATACCGCCAACACCCTTTGCAGTAACCTTTTCAGCATCCCAGTTCATGGATACGTCGATTACAACCTGACCTTCGCGTACGTAGTCCTTTGTAAGGCTCTTGAGTACACCGGCCGCAGAAATAATGATATCAGCCTCTCTGCACACAGCCGCTGTATCGACAGTCTTTGTATGGCAGATTGTCACAGTTGCGTTCTTCTTCATAAGCATCATAGCCGCTGGCTTGCCCACAACGAGAGAACGGCCGATAACGACAGCCTTCTTACCCTTGCAGTCGATGCCGTAATGGTCGAGGATTTCCATACAAGCCGCAGGTGTGCATGGCGCATAGCCGAGGTCATCGCGGTCTTCAAATACACCTGCATTGGAAAGATGAGTCATACAATCGACGTCCTTCTTAGGGTCGAGTCTGTTGCAGATTTCATTCTGGTCATTCTTGAGGTGCTTTGGAAGCGGACGGAACATCAATACGCCGTGGATGGAATCGTCAGCATTGACTTCGTCGATAACAGCGAGAACCTGTTCCTTCGTTGCATCAGCAGGAAGCTCAAACTTCTTGATTTCAACACCCACCTGAGCGCCCTTTGTAACCGCACCCTTTTCATAAGAAAGGTCGGATGGGTCTGCGCCCACTCTGACAATACCGAGAGTTGGGACAACGCCCTTTTCACGAAGCGCATTTGTGCGTTCAAGAAGACTTGCCACCAAAGCTTCGTTTACTTCTTTACCAAGTAATCTCTTTGCCATAATTTCCTCCTTATTCTCCTTATCCCCAGATTATTATACACCGAAACCGGATTTAACTGTATTAAAGATTTCATCTGCCATTTTGCCGTATTTATCAAGCATAGCGAGAGCCTTTGTATTCATTTCTTCGGCAATCTCGCGGCTTTTGAGAGTCTTTGTGTTGATAAACACGTTAAGGCTTGCCGCCTGAAGGCCTGCCTTGCAGCACACAGCCGCACAGCCTGCATCGGAAACAGCAAGACGGCTGCCCTTTTCGGCAAAAACTGCAATATATTCGATAGCCTGACAGCAAAGCTCCATAATCTTCATCGGTGTGGAGCAGGCAACGAGAGTTGCTTCTTCAAGGATTTTTTCGCGGTCAGGGTTGTCCTTTGGGATGCCGTAAGCCTTTGCAAGAGGCACGAAATTGATTTCGTCAGCTTCAACCTGGTCGAGCAATTCTTTCTGCAGTGCGTCGCACTTTGCCTTGAGGTCGATGATTTCAGCCTCGACAGCGGCATACTTCTTCTTGCCCACTGTGAGTGAGCCTACCATATTGCCGAGCGCTGTGCCGATAGCACCGACGAGCGCCGCCGCACCGCCACCGCCTGGGGCAGGAGCATCAGATGCCAGCACTTCAACAAACTTGCGACAGCTTTCCATTGTCATATCCATAAATAAAGTCTCCTTTTCGTGAGATTCATACGTGCATATATTCCTACTATAACTATATCATTTTATTTCCGTTTTTGCAAGGCATAAAAATAAGGGACCATACGGCCCCTTACTTCAATTTTCATATTATATTATACACAGAGACGGTAAACGAATGTTACAATCTGACGGTTTGTACATACAGCGTCAGGGCTGAACTTGCCTTCGCCTGTACCATTTGTAATGTTTTCAACCACCGCCCATGCTACTGCATCTGCATAGTATGCATTTGGTGCAAGGTCATTGAATGCAGGAGCATTATTTACTGCCGGCTTGCCTTCTGCACGGTGGAGGAATGTAACAGCCTGTGCTCTTGTGATAATCATATCAGGAGAGAATGTTGTGCCGTCACCTGTACCGTTTGTGATGCCGTTTTCCCAAGCCCACAATACTGCCTTGAAGTATTCTGCGTTTACGTCAACGTCGGAGAATGGAAGTTCTGTTGCCTTTGTTTCCGGCTTGCCTGCTATATTCCAGAGGAACATCATAGCCTGAGCACGTGTGCAGTTATTGTCGAGTACGAAATCTGCTGTGATAACGTTGTTGGAAACTGCCCAATCTTCAATTTCCTTATCTGTTGCAGAAAGCTTGGACTTGATTTCGAACGTCTTTTCAATTTTTCCCTTGTAGTATGCACCAGCGCCTGTGATTGTGATATTTGCTGTGCCAACTTCTACGTTGTTTGTGCAAGCTACGTTATAATCGAAGCCTTCCTTGAGTGTATATGCGCCGTCCTTGATGGATACTGTTGGAACGACTGCAACACCTGTGTAGATTGCATCGGAGATTTCAACTGTGATATTTTCAGGGAATTCCACTGCATCAGCAGTAAAGCCTGCGTGTGTTCCGTCGTATTCGATTGTTGCACCGCTGATTGTACCCTGATAGTCGATTGTGCCGCCCTTTTCACCGAAAGACCAGTCATACTTGCCTGCTGTTTCGTCGAGCTCGCCTGTAACCTTAACTGTGATGTAGTTCTTTACACCTTCTGCCTGAAGGTCCTTGAGAAGTGCGAGTGCCAATGCATCGCCTTCATCGTTGAATGCATAGAACTTATACGTCTTGTCTGGCTGTGCCACGAGAATACCATAGCCGGATGCTGCGCAAGCGTCCATAAGGCAGCACTGTACGGTGTGCTTTACAGGGCCAGCCTGCTTGCAGTTTGCGCAGATGAGTACGCCGTCGAATTCATTCTTGATTTCGAATGTCTTTTCAATCTTTCCCATATAGTATGCACCAACGCCTGTGATTGTGATATTTGCTGTGCCAACTTCTACGTTGTTTGTGCAAGCTACGTTATAATCGAAGCCTTCCTTGAGTGTGTAAGCGCCGTCCTTGATGGATACTGTTGGAA
>JAFYNW010000219.1 GCA_017547995.1 Clostridia bacterium
AGAGTTCGTGGTTCTTACCGGAGATGTGTTCGAGGTATGCGCCCCATTCCATGAGTGTGATTTCGAGTTCAACACCGAGATCAGCCCACTGAGTCTGGAGAACCTGTGCAACACGGGAACGTTCGTCGGAGTTAAGAGCTACGTTAGCCTTGAAGCCGTCTGGGTAGCCAGCTTCAGCCATCATTGCCTTTGCCTTTTCAACGTCGTATTCGTACTTGTAGATTTCGTTATCATGGTAGTCACCGAGTGCGGACCAAGCTGTATTGATTTCAATACCCTTACCTTCGATAACAACTGTGATGATGTCTTCCTTATTTGTTGCGTATGCAAGAGCCTGACGAACGAGCTTGTTATCAAATGGAGCCTTTGTCATGTTCCAGCCAACGTATGTGATGGAGGAAGAAACGTTTTCAACTGTCTTGATTGTGTCGTCTGCGAGAACGCGGTCGATGTCAACTGGTGGAACTTCGTCAACCATATCAACGTCGCCAGCCTGGAGAGCGATTGTTCTGGAGGATTCTTCTGGAATTACCTTGTAAGTAACTGTATCGGAGATAGCCTTTTCGCCCCAGAAGTCATCGTTTCTTTCCATTGTGATGGAGTCGTTAACGTGCCATTCCTTAAGCTTCATAACGCCAGTACCGATTGGGAATTCAGAGTAGGACTTGCCTTCTGCTTCGTAAGCTTCGAATGTTTCCTTATCGATGATGGAGAGCTGTGTACCAGCAAGGTTTGCGAGGAAAGGAGCACATGGGTAGAGAGTTGTGATTGTTACGTTGTATTCGTCGTCTGCAACAACTGTATCGATCATTTCAGCCATGAACTTAACCTGTGGCATTTCCTTTGCACGGAGGAGGGAGAATACTACGTCGTCAGCGTTGAAGTCGTTACCATTGTGGAACTTAACGCCTTCGCGGAGCTTCATCTTATAAGTAAGATCGTCTGGAATTTCCCAAGATTCAGCAAGAGCTGGTGTGAGTTCACCAGTTTCTGTCTTACGAACGAGGAGGGAGTTGTAAATGTGACGGATAACTGCTGCGGAGGATGTGTCGTTTACGTCGTGTGGGTCGAGACCTACAGCGTCGGATGCCTTAGCGATAACGATATCCTTGCGGCCTTCGCCTGCTGGAGCTGCTGCGCCGCCAGCTGCTGTTGTTGTTTCGCCTGCTGGAGCCTTTGTAGCTGTTGTTGTTTCCTTAGAGGAACAACCTGCGAGCATTGCGAACATCATTGCCATAACGAGTGTTAAAGCGAGGAGTCTTGATTTCTTCATGTGTTTGCCACCTTTCTTTATTTTGCACGATTTTTGGATTTCTACTTTTATGTGTTGTCTTACTTACACTTAAATTACGTATTCATCTCTTGTGCATGATGTTATTATACAGTACACTTACCCTTTTGTCAACGGTTTTTTTAATATTTCTTTAAGATTTTAGCGAAAATTTGCAATATTTTTTAGCCCTAAATCACAATTTGTATAATTTTGTCGGTATATTTTTATGCACTATGCACATACTATAGAAATATTTTTATTATCAAATCACTTCAGAACAGCTTTTCACCCTGTTCAGCACACCTCAAAACACCGCTTTATGCCGTTTAGACTATGTTTTCGGCATAAAATACCGCTGTCAGACCTGTTATTTTAGCTTAATAATTTCTTAATATTTTGTTATCTTGCACAAAGTCAGTCAAGTTATTCTGTGCTAATTGCCCAATGATTTTCAGCCGCGTTATCGTCCTATACTATTATATATGTGCTTTCACCGCAGGGAGGCGCTCCAGACCTCGCTCCTGCAACGTATCCACAGGTGAGTATAATTCCCACGCCCATCCAAAAACGGCAAGCTCAGCTTGTCTATACATATATAATATATGTAAGCATGAAAAAACCGGGTGCACGAGGCACCCGGCTTGAAACTGATTATTCAGTTATTGTTTAATGGTATACTAAGAATTAGTCTTCTACAACGTAACCATTTGCATAGTAACCGCCGCCACGGTTGTACCATGTGATACCTTCGAGACCCTTATTCATGCCGTATACGTTGATCTGCTGGAGAAGTGGGATCCATGGAACTTCTTCTGCGATTACATCCTGAAGTTCGTGATAGATCTTTTCGCGCTTTTCCTGAT
>JAFYNW010000024.1 GCA_017547995.1 Clostridia bacterium
AGAGCCTTCCTTTTGAGGGGAAGGGGGACCGCTTGCGGTGGATGAGGTGTAGCCCGAAGGGCGTCTATCAAATAAAAGGAGTCCCACAATGACAACTTATGAAAAATATAAATTGGCAGGCATAAATCTCGCCCACGTGGGATTTGAGGAAAGAGGGGAGCATATTCCGTATTTCTGCACACCGCAGGGTGCGAAAATCCTCGGCTGTCCCGGTGTGGACGGCATACATTTCTGCTTTGTCGATGGCTTTGGCGAAAATGTTTTTGCAATAAGCCCTATGAATTGCCCGGGCGAATACGTCCATATCGTAGCCGAATGCTTCGGTGACTTTCTCGCCCTGCTTGTATCCTGCCGTGATACGGCCGCCATCGAGCAGGCGTGGCAATGGAGCAAGAGCAGCTTTGAAATGTTCATTGCAGAATATCCGCCGACAGACGAAGCAAAATCCGCCTTTGCCCAGCTCGAACAAAAGCTCGGCATCACTCCAATGGCAGAGCCTTATGATTATATGATGGCTCTGCAGAAGTCCTTTGATTATTCAAAATTGAAGTTTACCGAAGAATACTACGACTTAACAGGCGAACCCCAACCCGAAGAATAAGGGAGGTGCGGTATGAAAAAGATAAAATGGTGGGAAGTCCTTCTTTTTGCCATCGTTGTACTTTTTGTGATAATAATCATAAATGACAGGCAAGATGTGACGAAAAATCCTGACATTCCTAAAATTATCGAGCCGGAGGATATGTATGATGGATACCCGACGCTATTCAAAGATGGAAATTATGCAAGGTTGGATGATAAAGCAACTCTCACAATGAAAACTGAAATTACCGATGAGCTTGAAATAAGAGGATATTACTCGCTTTTCAAGCTGTATGCGGCTTTTGCCGGTGCTGTATATCCTGAAGATACTTATAATGAATCCGGGTATTGTAAGGGCAAGGTATGGGCTTTATCTTACGGGCATAGCGCACCTGAAGAAGTTCCTGATATAACTTTTGCTTTGGGTACGGATAAAATCGGTATCACAAGTGGTCATGTAAGTGAAAATATGACTCTTGTCGGTAAAGAAGCCCTCGTATTTCACGTAAGCTCGGACAATGAAATGGATAATATAACCACAGAGCAGATAAAAAAGATTTACAGCGGTGAAATCGAAAAATGGGAAGAAATGGGAATTGATGGCGAATACATAGTCGCGTATCAGCGCGATGGAAACACCCAGACGATAATCAAGCATTTTATCGACGATATATCATTTACAACAGCGCCGCAGGAGAAATACGATTATCATGGTCGAAGCAGAGTAAAAATTGCCGATTATAGAAATCACAAGGGCGGTATAGGCTATTCTCTGCGATATATGACTCATGATCTGGTAAACAGTGGAGAGACTAAACTGCTTGCTGTCGACGGAGTACTTCCGACAGATGAAAATATCCGCAACGGCACATATCCGTTTGTGCTTGAAATCTATGCCGCTACCCGCGACAGAGGAAGATATCCTGCTGCAACTTATGAAGCGATAATGGAGTTTATCGAATGGATGACGGGTGAACAAGGACAGGAGCTTGTGACAAAGACAGGATACGTAAGCCTTTATTAAAACCAAAAAGCCACTCGGTTGAGTGGCTTTTTCTATTTCATCAATTCTGCAATTTTTTCTGCATCAGGGACGTCGCCTGCGGCTTTGCCGTAGTGGGCATAGGTCACGTTCATATCGCGGTCGACGATAAACAAGGCAGGAAGCTGAGTTTCCATGCCCTCGTAATCCCCGTGCTTTATGCCCTTGAAGGTGGCTTTTGCAACCTTCGTGACGGTGTTCATATCCATCATTTTCAGCATATTGGCCGCCGCACCGATTTCAAATTCCTTGTAAAGCGCCATATCAGGGTCGCAGATTATATCGAAAGGCAGAGGGGAATCCTTGAGAATATTTGCCAGTTTTTCCCTGCTTGACTGCAATACGACGAGAATCTGTCCGTCTGCATTTTCTATAAGATAATAGTTTTCCTTGAAATTATGAACGTCGTACTGACAAATTGGACAGCCGTAATATCTCAGGAAAACAATGGCTGTCTTATTACATTTTTTTACAGTATCGGCTATGGAAATATCCGTCGCGTACGGTGTATTATAGGTAAAGGCTGAAAGCTTTACTCCTGCAGTAATCTTCGGCATAGAACCCTCCTTCTGTCAAATGGAAATATCAAAAGAGCCTCCCATAGTGAGAGGCCCTTTTTATTATGCATAAACTATGCGTTGAAAATCTTGTTGAGTCTTTCCATAGCTTCCTGAACCTTGGAGAATGGAAGAGCAAAGTTAAGACGGATGCCGTATGGGAGACCGAATGCACGGCCGTCCTGCCAGAGAACGCCGGCCTTGATGCCTGCTTCCTGAAGCTGAGCAATTGTCATATTGTGTTCCTTACACCATTCTTCACAGTCGAGGAAGAGCATATATGTACCCTGAGGCATTGTAACTTCAACACCCTTGAAGTTAGCCTTGATGTAGTCGTAGCCGTAACGTACGTTCTGTGTGAGAACCTGGCAGAGTTCGTCAACCCACTGATGTCCTTCAGGCTTGTAAGCGCCGATGAGAGCGTGCATGGAAAGAACGTTCATGGAGTTGTAGTGGGAGAGGGAGGATTCCTTAGCGATTCTGTCGCGGAGCCAGGAATTATAAATGATGTGGTAAGCGCCGATAAGACCAGCAAGGTTGAATGTCTTGGATGGAGCATACATAGCAACAGTACGCTGTCTTGCGTCTTCGGAAACAGACTGAGTTGGGATGTGCTTGTGGCCATCGAGAAGAATATCAGACCAGATTTCATCGGAAACAACGTAAACGTCGTGCTTCTTCATGAGTTCCATGAACTTTTCGATTTCCCAGCGTTCCCAGACACGGCCGCAAGGGTTGTATGGAGAACAGAAGATAGCAGCGTGAATCTTATTCTTGATAATCTTAGCTTCCATATCTTCGAAGTCCATGCGCCAGATGCCGTTTTCGTCCTTCTGGAGTGGGGAATGAACCATATGGTAGCCGTTGTTGTTAAGGCTGCCTGTGAAGCCAACGTATGTTGGAGCGTGAACAAGAACGTTGTCGCCCTTGGAGCAGATAACTGCGAGAGCAGAGAGAACACCGCCGAGAACGCCGTTTTCATAGCCGATGTGTTCAGGGAGAAGACCTGTTACGCCGTTGCGTGTTTCATGCCACTTGATGATGGAATCAAAATATTCTGCTCTTGGCTTGAAGTAGCCGTATGTAGGATGATTTACACGGTCGATGATTGCTTCAGGAATTGTTGGACAAGCTGGGAAGTTCATATCAGCAACCCACATAGGGATAACGTCGATATCCTTTGGAATTTCAATGCCGCCGAATGCGAAAGAAGCCATATCAGGGTAGTTAGCTACGTCAACAGCGATAGCGTCCTTACCGCGACGGTCGATGATGGAAGTAAAATCAAATTTCATATTTGCAAATTCCTTTCTGAATTAAATTATCACTATATTCATTATAACATAACGGAAAATTATTGCAATTCCCAAAAAAAGAACGGGATTTTTGTATATAGACTATATGAAATATGCTATATAGATTATATACAGTCCGATTGAAATACCACTTTAATTTGTGATGATTTTATGATATAATATGTAAAAAGGAGTGATTATATGAAAAGATGCAGATGGGCGGAAAACGTCGAGCCTGTTTATCAGGCATATCACGATGAAAAATGGGGTGTGCCTTGTCACGATGACAGGGAGTTGTTTGCCATGCTGATTCTGGAGTCATTCCATTGTGGACTTTCCTGGCTGATTATTCTCAAAAAGCGGGAAAATTTCGAAGCGGCATTCGATAATTTCGATGCTGAGAAAATGGTAAATTATGGAAATGAAAAGATAGAGCAGCTGATGGCTGACAAGGGAATTGTCCGCAACAGACGCAAGATTGAGGCGGCTGTGGGAAGTGCGAAGGCATACCTTGACGCAGTTAAGGAATTCGGCAGCTTCGATAAATATATATGGCACTTCACGGAGGGAAAAACTGTAAAAAATACCGACGATGCCTTCCGCGACAGAAGTGAGCTTTCAGACAGGGTTGCGAAGGATATGAAGAAGCGTGGCTTCGGATTTATGGGCACGGTGACTGTGTATTCATACCTGCAAGCCGTCGGCGTAATCAACGACCACGAAACAACCTGTTACAGATATAATGAGGTGTAAAAATAACAAAAGGAGCACAGATTATGGACAAGACAACCGTCATGAAAATGCTTGATAAAAAGGGTGTAAAGTATAATGCCTATACATACGGAAACGGCGAAGCAATGAGCGGAGTTGACGTTGCAAAGCTTCTTGGGCAGGATGAAAATCAGGTTTTCAAGACTTTGGTGACCACATCAAAGAGCGGCAAAAACTACGTCTTTGTCATTCCGTCACCATGTGAGCTCGACCTGAAAAAGGCGGCAAAGGCTGTGGGAGAAAAGAACGTGGAAATGCTTAAATCCAAGGATTTGCTTCCGCTGACAGGTTACGTACACGGGGGATGCTCGCCAATCGGCATGAAGAAATTCTTTACAACAACGATTGATAAATCGGCAGAAAACTTCGATTCAATCATTTTCTCGGCAGGCAAAATCGGCTATCAGGTCGAAATGTCCCTTGCCGATTTATCAAAAATGATTCGCTTTACAACAGCAGAGGTAACTGCATAAAAATGTAAAAATATAGGGGGTACTGATATGAGTTACAACAACGAAAAGCTTATCGAATTACGCGAGAAGATACAGCGCAAGTCACACCTTGAAAACGTGCTGAAGGAAATCCGTGAGCAGATAGCTCAGCTTGAGCCTGAGGTGAGAAAGCTGATGAGCCAGCGCTATGCCGAGCAGGCTGACGTTGACAAGCTTGAGGGCAACGGCATCAAGGCATTTTTTACGTCCCTGTCGGGCAAAAAGACCGAAAAGCTTGAAAAGGAGCGTCAGGAGGCTCACGAAGCAAGGGTGAAGCATGAATCTGCGGCATTTCAGCTTGAAACTCTGCGAAATGACCTGAAAAAGTACATAGACGAGTATAACGAGGTCAGATACGTTGAGCCTGAATACGAAAAGGCTGTAAATGAAAAGGCAGAGTATATAAAACAAACCGGGGCTCCGGTATCAAAGCAGATAGCCGACTTTGATAAGCAGATTGACGAAATTATTGGAAAGAACAATTCTATTCGTGAAGAAAGAAGTGGTGTAAGCAATGCTGACAGCAGGGGAAGAAGAATTGTTTCCTTACTCAACGAAGCTGAAAGAATGGCGAAAATTGATGCTACAGGAATCGGTGGTGGTATAACAAGCTACGGCGAAATGAAGTTTGAGCACGAAAAACGTGAGAAACTTCGTGAGGCAGAATACCAGATAAGTCAGCTTTCGGCCGAAGTGGACAGAATAAACTACAGACTTATGGAGTCGAATATTGATACGGATATTCTGAACAATATAGGTGTTTTGGCGAAAAATGCAGATATTTATCTTGATGATATATTTACAAATACATCGGTTGCAATGAAAATCGGTAAAACTATTGGTAAGATCGAGAGTGTTTGTGTGCAGCTGGGTGGAATTATAAACTTGTTGAATAATCGTATAAGCGAAAATGAAGCAAAGATGAATAAAATCAAAGCTCAGCGCGATGAAATCATTATCAATGCCGAGGTGTAGTATGTCATTTCACGTATTTTCAAATCAGGATGAGCGGAGGGCATTCTGCGGCTCGGACGTTCTTGAAATGCAGGCTTGTCTGCTCCCAAAAGGAACAGATATAAGCAAAATCGTATCTGTCGACAGCATAAAGCATTGGAAAGACAATTCCCTTTACATCTGTGATGAAAACTGGTTTTGTCGGCATTATTCAGCCATATTCAACGGCGGATTTTACAATAACGGACAGAACGGCATAGTCGACGTCTGCGGCATCAATTATTACCCGCCTGAAATGGTCGAAAGCATAATTGAAAGTATAAAATCAGCCAAGCCTGACGGATACGAAACACTTCTCATCTGGCTCGGACAGAATAAAAACCACAACGGCATTTACATATTGGGAATATAAAAAATAAAAGCCACCCGATTGGGTGGCTTTTTCTATGCAATTAGATTTCTCTTGTGTAGTGGCGGAGCCATGCGTTTTCTTCCTCTGTCATATATGGAGAAAGCTTCATATATACGAACTTATGGAAGTCGTTGAGGCGCTTGCGTTCAGCCTTTGTCATTTCTTCAGGGAGAATACCATCAAGGTCGATAGGAGCGACAGTGATGTTTTCAAAGTACATGAACTGACCGTGTTCGTTCTTTTCGCCCTTGTGGCAGACGAGCTCGTTTTCAAGACGGATGCCGTACTTGCCTTCAAGATAGATACCTGGTTCGTCTGTTGTAACCATACCTTCTTCGAAGATACCGCTGTCAACTCTTTCAGGTACAGTCTTCCATCTGAAGCCGTTTGGTGGCTCGTGGATGAGGAGCATATAGCCCATGCCGTGACCTGTGCCGCACTTATAGTCGATGCCTAAATCCCAGATTGGACCGCGAGCGAGAATGTCGAGATTCTGACCGTTACAGCCGTAGAGGAACTTTGCAGCAGCAAGATTGAGCATGGAACGGCAGACTGCTGTGAAGTGAAGCTTCTGTTCGTAGGAGAGCTCACCGAGAGCCATTGTTCTTGTGATGTCTGTCGAGCCTTCCCAGTAATGTCCGCCCGAGTCAACGAGATAGAAGTTGTTAAGGTCAACGTCAGCGTTGGAGCTTTCTGTTGCGTGATAGTGCATCATAGCCGCGTTTGCGCCGTATGCGGAGATAGTTGTAAAGCTTGGTTCGATAAAGCCTTCCTGAGCTTCTCTGCACTTGAGGAGATATTCTTCAGCGCTCTTTTCTGTGATGTGCATCTTGCCTGCGTTATTCTTGAGCCAGTACATGAACTTTGTGAAAGCGATACCGTCCTTGATGTGAGCGTTTCTTGTGTTTTCAAGCTCAACAGGATTCTTGATAGCCTTCATAACAACAGTTGGATTCTGTACGTTTACTGTGTGGGAATCAGCGAAGATGTTGTAAATGCGGTAGTTGATACGGTTGAGGTCGAACAATACCTTTTCGCCTGTGAGGGATGGGAGATAATCGTAGATTTCACCATAAGGCTTTACGATGATATTGTTGTCATTGAGATACTTTGCAACAGCATCTGTGATTGCGTTTGCACCAACAAACCAGAGGCATTCGTCCATTGTGATAACTGCGAAGGAAATCACAACAGGGAAGCTTTCGATATCTCTGCCGCGGATGTTGAGAAGCCATGCGATATCGTCGAGAGAGGTCAATACGTGCACGTTTGTGCCGTTTTCAGCCATCTTTGCGCGTACGTCCTTGAGCTTGTCAGCAACAGCCTTGCCGGAATACATTGTATCGAGAATGAATGCAGGCTCGTTGGCCATCTTTGGTCTGTCTGTCCAGAAGGAATCAACGAGGTCTTCATCGATGTGCATGGATGCATTGTGCTTGTCAGCGATAGTCTTGAAGTTCATACCAAGACGTGCGTTTACAACACGGCCGTCAAAGCCGAGCTTGCCGCCTTCAGGCAATTTAGCATCGATAAACTGTTCGATAGTAGGCACGCCTTCTTCGCCCATCTTATAGAGCTTGATTGTGGAGCCTGCCATCTGGCGCTCAGCCTGAATCCAGTATCTGCCGTCTGTCCAGAGACCTGCTTCGTCCTTTGTAACAGCCATAACGCCGGCAGAGCCGTCAAAGCCAGACATGAATGTACGAGTCTTGAAGTATTCGCCTACGTTTTCAGATTCGTGGAAGTCTGCTGTTGGGATAAAATAGATGTCTATGTTTCGTTCGGCCATAGCAGCGCGAAGTTTGTTAAGACGCTCTTTTATCATAATCTTTTCTCCTTTGAAAAATATTTATGTATTGATTATACAACCGCAGGAGTATAATTTCAAGTACATTATGAAATATTGGCATATAAAAACAGCCTGCCGATGTGGCAGACTGTTGCTTTGCGTTTATCTGATTGTCACGCCTGCGATAAGCATCTGCTTATACTTCGGAATGAGACCTTTTGTCAGCCAGTCAAGGCTGAATGGATTGATTTTGCTTGTGACGATGTAGCCGCCCATATTGTCCGATGAAGCCGAAACTATCGAATCGTCTTTAAGGGGCAGAGAAGCCGTTCTGGCGATTTTATAGAGGGTACCGTCTTGCGTTGCCTTGTAAAGCGGAGCATCGCAGAGAGCCGCTATATACTCCTCAAAACACCATCCCTTGTCGTACATTATCTGCGCGTGAGGAATGCCGACGTAGCGGAAATGCCAGCTTTCAGCGCCGATGAGGGTAAGGTCAGTCTTTTCGGCAGTGTAGCGGAGAATATAGCCAAAGCGCCACGAATTGTCCTTCAGCCATTTGCCCTGCTCTGTGTTGCCGAAAGCGGCAGTCAGTGTGCCGTCCATCGAAAGGTCCATTGCAAGGCCCGTCTGATGCTCGCTTGTGCCGGGAGGTGCCGAATAGACCGAAACCAGACGGTATGCATCATCGTAGGAATAGCCTTGGGAAAGCTTTTCGTTCATACGGATATTGAAGGTGGAGTTTTGTCTGTTGTAGGAGCGGTAACCGCTGACAAGTCCCGTTTTTTTGCCCGTTTCAGCCTTGCAGGCATCGAGCATAGCCGTCATCATCTGTCCGGCCTCGCT
>JAFYNW010000220.1 GCA_017547995.1 Clostridia bacterium
GATTCTCGCCTTCACCCTCGGTGGCTGTATCGGCTTCGAGCGAGGCAAACGAGGACGTCCTGCAGGGCTTCGCACTCACGTTTTCATCTGCATGGGCGCAGCAATGACTGTGCTTGTCAGCCTTTACGTTGTCAACGTGCTCGGCTATGACGGCGACGTTTTCCGTGTCCCTGCTCAGGTTATTTCGGGCATCGGTTTTCTCGGTGTCGGCACTATTCTCGTTACGGGACGCACTCACGTGCGTGGTCTGACAACGGCGGCAGGCCTTTGGAATGCGGCTATCATCGGCATTGTGACAGGCTACGGCTTCTATGAGATTGCTATTGTGGGCACGCTTCTTTCCACAGTGACTATCGGCTATCTTCACAACGTTGAAAACAATTTCTATAAGACAAACAAACATTTCGAGGTTTATCTCGAAGTCGGCTCGATTGACAACGTGACAAACTGCGTCAATCGTCTTAATCTTGAGTTTTATTCCAAGAATATCGAAATCCGTCCGCCTCGCAGTGCAACCTCGGGCAACGTGGGCATTGAGGCTTCGGTTTCTCTTCCACGCAACTCCACAAAGGAGCAGGTTGTTTCAAAGCTGAACAAAATCGAAGGCGTATTGTTTGCTCTTGAAAGTAAATAAAATAATTAAAGCCATCCATACGGGTGGCTTTTGTTTTGTCTGCGGCAAAGTGAACTGTGACAAGTCACATTTAATAGATTTACAACCCCTCCGTCACCTGTGGCGCCACCTCCCCTCACACAGGGGAGGCTTTCAAGTTGTGTCTGCGACGCATCAGATAAGCGGGAGGTCGAGGGCGCCGTCCCCTACAAAATCCGTAGGGAGGTCGGTCCCTACGTTTTGCGGCGAGAGCAAGCCCCCGCCCTACGGGATTGTAGGGGCGAGCATTGCTCGTCCTGTATGATAGCACCGCAGGTACATTGACCTCCTGAATGGAACATAGTGCTTTCCGCTTTCTGCGAATTCATTTCGCTGAAAGTTGAACATCTTATTCAGAAGTGAAATATGATAACCGGGGACCCCATTGAGCCTGATCAATGGGGAAACCAAAGCGACATAAAAAGAAAAAGCCACTCGTGATGAGTGGCTTTGATTTTCTTTGTAGTGAAAAGAAGAATTATTCAGCGTCTGCCTGTGCTTCTTCTGCTGGAGCTTCAACAGCTTCGAGGAGTGCACGGATGGAGAGGGAGATCTTCTTGTTTTCCATGTCGATTTCTGTGATCTTAGCGTCGATCTTCTGGCCAATCTTGAGAACTTCTTCTGGCTTGCCGATACGCTTGTCAGCGATCTGAGAAATGTGGATGAGGCCGTCAACGCCTGGCATTACTTCTGCGAAAGCACCGAATGGCATGAACTTAACGATTTCAACGTTAGCTACGTCGCCTGCTGCGTACTTTTCAACGAACTTTGTCCATGGGTTTTCGGATGCGAGTCTGTAACCGAGGGAGATCTTCTTCTTATCTGCGTCGAGAGCGATAACGAATACGTTGATCTTCTGGCCGATTGTGAGAACTTCGGATGGGTGCTTAACGTGGTTCCAGGAAAGTTCGGAAATGTGAACCATGCCGTCTACGCCGCCGATATCAACGAATGCGCCGTAGGATGTGAAGGACTTAACTGTACCTTCGTACTTGTTGCCAACAGCGATTTCTGCCCATACCTTAGCTTCAGCTTCCTTGCGAGCGTTAACCTGGAGAGCACGGATAGAACCAACAACTCTTCTCTTCTGGCGGTTAACTTCTGTGATGAGAACAGGGTGCTTTGTCTTCATCATGGAGTCAAAGGATGCGTCCTTTGCGAGACCTGTCTGGGATGCTGGGATGAATACGCGTACGCCGAGAACGGATGCAACTACGCCGCCCTTGTTCTGGTCTACGATAACGCCTTCAACAGGTGTCTTTTCTTCGCAAGCCTTTTCAACAACTTCCCAGTTCTTCTGAGAATCAAGTCTCTTCTTGGAGAGCATGATTGTGCCTTCAACGTCGTTTACACGAACAACGAAGCATTCGATTTCCATACCGATCTTGATGTTTTCTTCAACGTTGAATGTTGGGTCGTCGGAAAGTTCGCTCATTGGGATGTAGCCATCCTGCTTTACACCGAGGTCAACGTGAATGTCTGTAGGCTTGATCTGAGTTACAGTACCTGTTACCTTATCTCCTGTATGTAAAGTTTTGAGGGATTTCTCCAAGAGTTCTGCGAAATTTTCTTCTTTTGCTACGATGTGGTTTTCCATCTTCTTATTTACCTCCTTAATGATCAAATCGGGAGTGGATGCGCCGGCTGTAAGGAAAACACCATTATCTGTATCGATCTTAGAAACATCAAGCCCTTCTGAGTTCTCTATAAACTGAACGTTTTCCGAATATTCTGAAGCTATCTCGTAGAGCTTTCTCGAATTGCTGCTTGCCTTATCGCCGATGATCACGACACTACCGTATTTGTCTGCGTACTCTCTGACTTCGTTTTGACGGTCAGAGGTCGCCATACATATTGTATCAAAAAAATTTGCATTTGTAAAACAATTTTTTAATTTTTTTTGAAAATTTACAAAAAGTTTTTTATTGAGCGTTGTCTGCGCAACGACAGAAACCTCTGAATCTGAATTTTTCTCAAGTAAATCTCTGAGTTCTTCTTCATTTTCAGCAATATATCCAACTTTTGCGCGACTTTTAATTCCCAGGACCTCCGGGTGTGTTTTGCTGCCTACAATGATGACAATTCTGCCGTTTTCGCTCTCTTTTTCCACAATCCTGTGGATTTTGAGCACGTTAGGGCATGTTGCATCGTAAATCGTGCAGCCTTTTTCTCTCAGAAGTTCCTCATCTTCCTTTGTAATTCCGTGGGCTCTGATGAGCACAGCGGACCCCATTGGCACGTCTTCAGCCGAATCGCAAGGGATGATGCCCTTGCTTCTCTGGTCCTCGATGACGAACTTATTGTGGATGATTGGTCCTGCAGTATATATAGGCTGATGGTCGAGCGCCTTGCTTTCAGCCATATCGACGGCACGTCTTACGCCATAGCAGAAGCCGGCGTATTTGCCGATTTTAATATTTGCTTTCGAGTCCATAAATGATCTCCATCATTTCATTTGCCTTCTGTGTTACAAGCTCACCGTCACGGGAATTGCCTTCAATATAATAAGGCTGACCGAAGATGACCTTGCTCTTTCTGAAGAGCTTCTTGCCCTTTGTGATATAGACAGGGAGCACAGGAGACTTTGTCTTCATCGCAAAAAGAGCCGCGCCGTTTTTAGCTTCGATAGCCTCCTCACCCTTGACACGTGTGCCTTCAGGGAAGATGATAAGACGCTTTTCGTCCTTGAGTGTGCCGAGGCACTTCTTGACAGCGCCTACGTCGTTTGTACCTCTGTTTACACCGAAAGCACCCATCTTTTCAAGAAACCATGCGATTGGCTTGATTTTGAAAAGCTCAGCCTTGCCGATGATGCCAACCTTGCCGTCTCTTGGGATGGAGAGAAGCACCATTACAACGTCGGCATTGGAGCTGTGGTTACCTGCCACAACAACTCTGCCTTCAGGAAGATTTTCCACGCCGTACGCCTTGAAAGGAAAGAAAAGGCGGAAAGGCAGGTTGATGAAATTCAATACGTTTTTATAAAACATCCTTTGTTTTCTCCATGATAATATTTTTAAGAAGCGCGTAGGATTCCTCGATACCAAGGTCGCTTGTGTCTGCGTGGACAGAATCCTCTGCAGGCTTGAGCGGAGCCACGTCTCTGTTCATATCGTTGTAGTCGCGCTGCTCCATCTGCTTATACGTTTCTTCGTAAGTGACCTTTTCGCCCTTTGCGATAAGCTCGTCATATCTTCTCTGTGCACGCTTTTCAAGGCTTGCCACAAGGAAAATCTTGACTGTCGCATCAGGAAGGACAACTGTGCCGATATCTCTGCCGTCCATGATGATATTGTTTGTCTTACCCATATTTCTCTGGAGCTCGAGGAGGTGAGCGCGTACCTCAGGCACTGCCGAGCAGTTTGAGGCATACTTGCCCACTTCTTCCGTTCTGATAAGACCGGAAACGTCCTCGTTATTGAGATAGACGTGCTGTGTGCCGTTTTCATAGCCGATTGTGACCATGATGTCAGGCAGCTGAGCGATTATATTTTCTCTGTCTGTGCTTTCGATGCCCTTGCGCATGATATAAAGACCGACTGCGCGGTACATAGCGCCTGTATCAACGTAGACGTAGCCCAATTCTGCGGCAAGACGCTTTGCCATTGTGCTTTTGCCGGCACCGCTTGGACCATCAATAGCAACACTTATGTATTTCATAATTGTATCCCCTTTTATATATTGAGCAATCCCTCCACCATCATCCGATGGTCCCCCTCCCTTTACACAAGGGAGGCTTTGAGAGAGAACTTTTTCACTGTTATTTGATAAACGGATGCTGTGCATCCTACACCTCATCCGTCACCTGCGGTGACACCTTCCCCTCAATGGGAAGGCTTTAATTGCATATTACCATTCCTGGGCCATACCTGCAAGGTATGCTGTCGACCAGGCAATCTGCAGATTGAAGCCGCCTGTATATGCATCGACGTCGATGATTTCGCCTGCGAAATAAAGACCGCCAACAAGCTTGGACTCCATTGTCTTAGGTGTGATTTCCTTGACGGAAATACCGCCCTTTGTAACGACAGCCTCGTTATATCCGCCTGTGCCCACGATATCGAAGGTGAGATTTTTAAGAAGCTTTACAAGACCTTCGCGTTCCTTTTTTGTGATTTCGTTGACCTTCTTCGTAGGCTCGATGCCCGAAAGCTCGACGATTACAGGAATCATCTTGCTTGGAAGCAGATTCTTGATGCTGTTGACGAAATCGCGGTTGATATTCTCCTCGAAATCACGCAAAATACGCTTGTCCAGAGTTGCTTCGTCAAGGGCAGGCTTGAGGTCGATGGAAATCTGGCTTGGCTTTTCTCTGTCGTAATGAGCCGACATACTGAGGATAACAGGGCCGCTGACGCCCTTTTCTGTAAAGAGCATTTCGCCGAAATCGTCGTAGACCTTCTTGCCATTCTGTGTCATTGTAGCCTTGATGTTGCGGAGAGAAAGGCCTTCAAGACGCTTTGGAATATTGCCGTCGAGTGTGAGAGAAACGAGGGATGGTGTACACTGTGTGACAGTATGACCCAGGCTTCTCGCCATACCGAAGCCGTCACCCGACGAGCCTGTCTTTGGATAGGAAAGGCCGCCTGTTGCGAGGATTACTCTGTCACATTCGAGAGTGAGTCTATCTGCGCGGACAGCCTTGACGTAGCCGTTATCTGTGATGATTTCACTTGCTCTGCACTGTCTTATCTGGATGCCGAGGCGTTTCATTTCCTTCTGGAGCGCTTCTGTAATATCCTTTGCTCTGTCGGACACAGGGAAAACGCGGTTTCCTCGCTCTGTCTTGAGAGGCACGCCGAGATTTTCGAAGAATTCCATAACGTCCTGCGGAGTGAATGCAGAATAAGCCGAGTAAAGGAAGCGTCCGTTTGTTACGGTATTCTTCATGAGTGTATCGAGGTCACAGTTATTTGTGACGTTGCATCTGCCCTTGCCCGTGATATTGAGCTTGATGCCCATAAACTTATTGCGTTCGAGCAGAGTTACTTCGTTGTATTCAAATTTTGCCGCGGTTATCGCCGCCATCATGCCGGCCGCACCGCCGCCTATTACGATAATTTTCATGGTGTACGATAATCCTTTCTTTAGTTTATTTAATACCTGCGGTTATATTTATTAAACGCCCAACGGGCTACACCTCATCCACCGCAAGCGGTCCCCCTTCCCCTCGAATGGGAAGGCTTTAATTATTTATTTTTCTTATGATAAAAATTGCGAGGGAAATTATGATTATTGCGCTGACTGCGATTACAGGCCACGAAACATCAGGGCCTGTCACGAAAATCGCGGTAGGGCCGTCTGCCCCGCCGATTATGCCGATTGATGCTGCTTCATTTTCGCATGTATTGCCCATAAAAAGCCCGAGAATCAGCACGCAGACCGTAATAATTCCAAAAATAATCTTACTTTTCATTGCCTGCCTCTTTTATAAGTGCTTCAACCTCTGCCTTTGTCAGCGCACGATACTGTCCGCTCTTGAGGTCACCAAGCTTGAGGCTGCCGACGGCAACGCGCTTGAGGAAGATGACCTTATAGCCACAGCTTTCGCACATTTTGCGAATCTGGCGGTTTCTGCCCTCGCGGATTTTGACCGAAAGGACAAAGCCGTATTCTGTTTCGGAAATCTTGCGGACGATAGGCTTTGCAATCTTATAGCCGTCGATTTCGCTGACCGATTCCATAAGCTTTGCCGCGTCCTTCTTCTTGTCGCCCATCATACCGACCAGGTATTCCTTGTACATCTCGTGGCGCGGATGAGTCAGCTTATAGGTAAGGTCGCCATCGTTTGTCATGATGAGCAGGCCCTCAGAATACATATCGAGTCTGCCCACAGGATAGACGCGCTCAGGCTCGTTTATAAGCTCGGTGACGTTTTTTCTGCCCTTTTCATCGGCGGCAGTTGTCACAAAGCCCTTCGGCTTGTTGAGCAAGAAATATACGTTTTCACTTTTGACGGGAAGCGGCTTGCCGTCGACGATAATCTCGTCATTCTTCCCTGCCTTGTCACCGATTGTGGCAACCATGCCATTGACGGTGACTCTGCCTTCGGCAATAAGCTCTTCCGCTTTTCTGCGTGAGCAAACACCTGCGGCGGCAATTATTTTCTGAAGCTTTTCAGTATTTTCCATATATTGAATAAGTTCCTTTGTTTCGGCGTATTTTCCACAGTCTGTGTAAAGATAAGCTCTGTCTTATCGACAAGCTTATCATCGAGAAATACGTGGATTTCGCCATATTTTTCGCCTTTTACGGCGGTATTGTAGATAAAACGGGGAGCAAAGACCTTTACTTCAAGATTTTCGCCCTCTTTTACCGGAATATTTATGCTTTTTTGCGGAATTGTTTTTACTTTGACTGCCCTTTCGCCCATCACGGGCACGGTTATCCCGTCATTTTCATCCACAACCTGTGTAAGATTAGTTTCCTTGCCGTACTCATCGTAGAGTGCAAGATGGTCGTCCCAATCATCGGGTGCCGACAAGGTGACGGCAATATACTGCCTGCCGAATCTTTCAGCACAGGTCACGAGGCATCTGCCCGCCCTTTTCGTGTAGCCGGTTTTGACGCCGATGATGGTGTCGTCGGATTTGAGCAGCTTGTTATGGTTTGAAAAATATCTGCCTTCGATGGTTATGGCAGTAGTCGCCACAATTTCACGGAAGGTTTCGTTTTTCATAGCCTCGGCTGTGATGAGGGCAAGGTCGCGGGCTGTTGTGAGATGATTTTTCCCATCAAGTCCGCTTGGATTTTCAAAAAAGGTGCTTTCCGCCCCGATTTCAATGGCTTTTGCATTCATAAGCGAGATAAAATCCGCCTGATTGCCCGTATAAAGCGAGGCGAGCGCCACAGCGGCATCGTTGCCCGAATCAAGAAGCAGACCATAGAGAAGCGCCCTGACCGAGATTTTTTCGTCGGGCACAAGATAGATTGACGAGCCTTCGATACCCGTCCATTCACGCTTTATCGTGACGATTTCATCTGCGTCATATAATTCAAGTGCCACAAGCGCCGTCATAATCTTTGTTGTGCTTGCGAAAAGACGATGGTCGTTTTCGTTATGGGATGCGATTATTTCATCCTTCAGAATATCATAAACCACGTAGCTTTGCGCCGAAATACCGTGGGATATGCCCGTTAAAAATCCAAAAAGCACAAGTGTGCATAAAAGCTTTTTCATAAACTCACCTCATAGAATTATATGAGGGAGGCTATGGTGATATGAATGCATGGGATGATTGATAAACGCCCAATGGGCTACACCTCATCCGTCAACTACGTTGACACCTTCCCCTCAAGGGGAAGGCATATTTATTACAAGATTTCGCCCTTTGGGAGCTGGTCTTCTTCTGTATAGTATTCAACTTCGAAATCAGGAAGGTCTTCTTCCTTTGTTTCATTCTTTGCAGCCTTTGGCTTGCGGTTTTCGATGATATTTGCCACCTTATCGATTGCAGGAGGCACCATATCGAGAATACGGTCCACTGTGCCGACCTTTTCGCCCTGATTTACGTAAACAACGCGTGCGTTGCCGTCCTTGATGACGATGAAAGCAACAGGATTGATTGTAACGCCTGCACCTGTGCCGCCTGTGAAGGAAATCTTGCCGTCTGCAGCCTTTGCGTTAGCATCGATGCCGCCTACGCCCATACCGACGGAAAGCTTTGTGACAGGGATGAGAGTTGTGCCGTCTGCTGTTGTGATTGGAGAGCCGACGATGCTGTTTACGTCGACCATGCCCTTTACTTTATCAAATGCACTTGCGAGGAAATCTGCTAAATTGTTCATAGTATACCTTCCTTTAATATCTTAATGAGTGCTGCCACAGCTGCTAAAAGCAACGTGCCAGGTCTTACATACACGATTAAATCGCAGGCGATGGCTGTTTCGCTTTTGGAGAAATCCATGCCCACGTTGACGTGCTGGTCCTTGATTGTGAATACCTTTTCCAGCACCGGCTGTGTTTCGATAAGCAGGATACACAGCTTGCCATAGTCCTGCGCCATCTTCGCCTTGTCCTCGTCGGCAACTGTGATGACCATGTAAAGCTGCTCAAACACGATGCCCTTGAGGATTTTTTTCGACAGCGAAAGGACGATTGAGATTATTTTCTTTATTTTTTCAAAGGTCAGCTTCTTTACAAAGCTTTCCTTTTTCTTCTTTGGCTTGTCAGGCTTTTTGCCGCTTTGCTCTGTCTGCTGAGGCTTGTCTGCCGCTGCAGATTCAGGCTTTTTCTTTGGCTTTTTGTCCTTTTTCTCTTTCTTTACCTTCTTCTCCTTCGGCTTTGACGGCAATATCGTATATTTTATGCCGTTCCAGCTGACCCAGAGGGATAATTCGGGATAAACGATGCCTATTTTCACAGGCGTTATAAGAATGATGAGGATGAGAGCGAGAACAACGAGCAGCAATATGCCTATTGTCTTAAGAATAAAGCCAAGCACTGCCCCAATTATTCCCATCATTGCGGATCCTCCGGCATAAGCACGTTGAAGGCAAGCTGCTCAGGGTCGTCCTTTGCAAATTCCTTTACGTTTGGCAAATCATCAAGGGATGAAATGCCAAAGGCACGCAAGAAACCTTCTGTTGTTTTATATAACGTAGGCTTGCCCGGTACGTCAAGCTTACCGCAGGAAGTGATAAGCTCCTTTTCGATGAGGGAATGCATTGTGTACGTACTGTCGACACCGCGAATCTGCTCGATATACACCTTTGTCACAGGCTGTTTATATGCCACGATGGCAAGGACCTCGAGGGCCGACTGTGAAAGGGGATTAGGCTTTCTTGTTTCGAGCACACCGCGTACGTATTTTGAATAGTCACTGCGTGAGCAGAGCTGATATGAGCCGTCAAGCTCGAGCAGCTTTATGCCGCGCATATTATAATCATAGAAATCGCCAAGCTCCTGCGCCACGTTGGAGAGCAATTCTTCGTCTATTTCCATAATCTGACAAAGCTTGGTTTTTGAAACGCTGTCACCCGATGCGAACAGAATCGCTTCGAGTATATTCATAGCCTCACGAAACTCCATCTTCTTCCTCCCTGTACTGCGGCAGCTGACCGATATCACCAGCGAGCCTGAGCGAATAACCTTCGTTTTCTTCTTCTATCTCAATTTTATTGACCTTGGCAAGTTCGAGTACGGCGAGGAAAATCGCCACGATATCGCTTCGGCTTTTTGCCGAAAGCACAAGGTCTGTAAGGCTGAGCACCTTATTTTCCATAAACATACGGGAAATAATCCCGATTTTTTCGTTGACAGATGCCTTTTCTCTGCCGACAATGCCTGAAAACTTGCTGAGTTTAGGCGGCATTGCGCGCTCTGCCCTGTCGACGATGCTGTTGATTGCTTTGAGCAGGGAATCCATTGTGACTGTGCCTGTGAAAGCCTTGCTTTTTTCCTTTTCAAGTCTTTCAGGGCCCTTTACAAAGATATCTCTGCCAATTTCGCCCATCTGCGCAAGTTTTTCGCCTGCAAGCTTGATGCGCTGATATTCAAGGAGGGCTTCGACCAGGCTTTCGCGTGGGTCTTCTTCCTCCTCGTCATACTTAGGCAGCAGCATTTTGGACTTGATATAGGTGAGATGCGCCGCCATCGCCACAAAATCCGAGGAGACGTGCATATCGAAAGACTTCATCTGCTCCAAGTATTCAAGATATTGTTCAAGAATGACGGCAATCGGAATATCCATAATGCTGACCTTGTTTTTCGCTATAAGCGAAAGCAGAAGGTCGAGCGGGCCGTCGAATTTTTCAAGATGAAATGTGATTTCCATTAAGACGTTACTCCTGACGAATTGTTTACCGCGTAACCGTTGAGGTGTGCTTATTTCAAGTTTAAATAAAAACTTTTAATCTTTAAAATAAAACTCTATTGTTGCCTTATAATTTCCAGAATCACTTTCTTCAATATTGTTTATTCTAGAAAACTTTATTGCTTCCTTATTTTCTGTAATCCACTCGCTTGCTTTCTCACCCAATTCACCAAGTTCATTGCCACTTTCATCTGTAATAACGTAATTATCAGTTTCATACGATGATTCGAATGATACTAAATCACCATCCATACAACAGCCGACATTCTCAAATCTACTGCTTCCAAACTCGTCTTCTTTTTTCAATATTTTAGTAAGTTTAAATGCGTTCATTGAAAGACTGTTAATTTCTTTATAAAATGCAATTTTAAATGTTGCATATCCTTTTTCCATATTTACTTTATTGATATGTCCACAAAAATAATCATCTCTTTTAATCCAATCGTTCACCATATCCTGAACTTTACCTTTATATAAGTATCCGATTTTTTGGGTATCTAAAAAGATAGCAACTGCATTTTTATCGTACTCATTATTGACTTCTTTTTTAAATTCAAGTGTTCTCCCGCCATTACCTATTATTAAGTCTAGCACAGGTATTGCAATGTTTTCTTCATATTCATACGCTAAATATTTATCCTCAACAAAATCCGGAAACAGATTGTAATTCTTTTCTGCCTCGTTTTTTTCAACAGTTTTACTCTGGGTTCTTATACAAGTTTCTTCAACATTATGTATCCTTTTTTCACCACAAGAAACCTTTTTTTCAGCTGTTACACTCTTCATCGTACTTTCTTTTAATTGATTGTCAACAATTTTTTTTAGGTTTTTAGAATATGCAAACATAAATATACCAACTGTTACAAGTATAATTCCAAACAAAACACTTACACTAGCACACATCATCCCAATTAACATCAAAAGAATCGCAAACATTTTACTGATTGTAGCTAACATTTTTGCTGTTTTATAGGAATATGAACTATTTCCTATTATTATTTTTTTGTTTTCCATCGTATATCCTCCCTATTATACCATTATTTAAGCTTTTAACAAATCTTCTCTGCTCTGTCACATCGAGCCTTCCCCTCAACCGGAAGGCTCTTTTATTTAGTGTGACAAGTCACGTTGATTAAGCGGACGAGCA
>JAFYNW010000221.1 GCA_017547995.1 Clostridia bacterium
GCCTTCATCTTCATAACGAAGAGGAAGCCGAGGAGCAATGCCGCAGAAATCACAAGACCAAGGATGTAATTTGCTGTGAAGCCTGCAATGATATAGCCGATAAAGCTGACGACTGCAACAGGAATTGCATAAGGAAGCTGTGTGGAAACGTGGTCGATGTGATTACATTCCGCACCTGTACTTGCCATAATCGTTGTATCGGAAATCGGTGAAATATGGTCGCCGCATACTGCGCCCGCAAGGACGGATGCAACTGCTGTAATCATAAGATTGGATTCCACTCCACCGAATACTGTGAAGATAATCGGGAGAAGAATTGCGAAAGTGCCCCAGGACGTACCTGTGGAGAATGCCTGAAACATTGCTACGAGGAAGAATACTGCAGGGATTACTGCAAGACCGATTGAGGAATTGCCGATGAGCTTTTCAACGAAGCCGCCTGCGTTGAGATAGCCTTCGCCGCAGATTGCGGAGAGTGTCCACGCGAAAACGAGGATGAGGATTGCAGAAGTCATGGACTTGAAGCCGTCGGAAATGCTTTCTGTAAACTCCTTATAAGTAACAATTTTACGTGGTACGTATAAGATGAAAGTGAAGACGAGGGCTGCGAAACCACCGATTACAAGGCTTTGCGATGCATCACAATCGGCAAACGCTGTGATAAAGTCTGTGCCTGCGAAGAAGCCGCCTGTGTAAAGCATACTGCATACGCTGAAAAGAATGAGTGCTGCGATAGGAAGGATGAGGTCGATGATTGTAGCCTTTGAATCGGATTTTACAGTCACGACGTCCTTGTTTGTTGGCGCTTTGTAAGTTTTTTCTGCCTTTGCCATAGGGCCGAAGTCAAAGCCTGTCACCGCGAGGAAAAGCACCATCATAATTGTGAGCAATGCGTAATAGTTGGCTGGGATTGCCTTGATGAAAAGCATAAAGCCGTCGATTGTGGAATCAGGTGGAAGCTGTGTGCTTACTGCCGCCGCCCAGCTGGAAATTGGAGCGATGATGCAGACAGGGGCTGCCGTTGCATCGATGAGATATGCAAGCTTTGCTCTTGAAATTTTGAACTTGTCAGCAATAGGGCCCATTACCGCGCCTACTGTAAGGCAGTTGAAATAGTCGTCGACGAAGATGAGAGCACCGAGGCCTACTGTTGAAAGCATTGCGCTTTTTCTGTTTCTGATTTTGCCTCCTGCCCATTTGCCGTATGCGCGGGATGCACCCGACTTTGTGAGAAGTGCCACTATAATGCCGAGAAGCACGAGGAAAATGAGGATGTTGGCATTCCAGCCATCACCATAGATTCTTTCGCCCATGAGCGAAAACGTTGTCGTTATCGTATCGAGGATATTGAAGCCTGTATAGAATAATGCACCTGAGATGATACCGACAAACAATGAAAGATATACTTCTTTTGTGATAAGCGCAAGTATTATGGCCATAATTGCCGGCACGAGCGCCCAGAAAGTTTCTGCCATGTATTTATCTCCTTTTATTACTTATCAATAATGTCCTATAATATTATATTCATTTTTCAACAAATTGCAAGAGTTATTTTTGGTAAAAATAAATAATTTTTAATTTTTACAAAAGAAAAAACCTCACCTGGAGGCTTTTGTGGCTTATTCTATTATTTTCTTTATACCTTTTTCGGCCTTGAGGCGTGGAAGCATGACAACGTGACCGCATTTGACGCATTTAAGCTTGAAATCCATGCCGACTCTTTCAATTATAAATTCGCTTCCACCGCAAGGATGAGCCTTTTTCATAAGCACTCTGTCACCAAACTTCAATTCCATTGTATTTGCTCCTTATCGATTTATTTACGTACGTGGGGTTGCAGACCGCCAGGGACGTCGTCCCCTGCAAATTTTATTTTCTTCAGAATTATATAGTATTTTTCTCTATTTATCCACCTTTATTTTAACAGATTTCTATGAAAAATGCAACAAATATAGTAGACAAATGGAGTGTTTTTATTGTATAATTGAATCACCAGAAAAATTATATTTACGGAGGTAAGATAATGAAACCAATCCTTCTGGAAGACATTACTACTTATAAGTTCTTATCAGGTCTTTCCTACTCCCCTGACGGAAAAAACATCGCTCTCATCGAATCAAAGGCAGAGCTTAAGGAAAACGGCTACCGCCGCTATATCTACACTGCTGACGCAGGCTCCATGAAATTCAAGAAGCTTACAGACGGCGGCGCAGAAGGCTCTTTCTTCTGGCTTGACTCCAATACTATCGTATTCCCTCGTATCAAGGAAAAGGAAGACAAGGAAGCTCTCGCAAGCGGCGAAGAGCTGAGCGTTTTCTATGCTATTGATATCAACGGCGGCGAAGCTAACGAGCTTTTCAGACTTCCTCTCAAGGTTATGTCTGTAACTCCTGTCGACGGCGAAAACCTTATTCTTATGGTTAAGCACGACCTTTCCCGCCCTGACCTCGAAGGTCTCAAGCCTGACCAGCGCAAGAAGGCTCTCGCACAGTATATGCAGGACCTCAAGGACTTCACAGTTGCTGACGAGCTTCCATGGCGTTTCAACGGCATGGGCATCACAAACAAGCTGAGAAACGTTGTTTACACATACAACCTCAAGACAAAGGCTCTTGTACGCGTAACTGACAAGGCTTTCCAGACATCGGGAGCAAAGCTCACACATGACAAGAAGTCTCTCGTTATCACAGGCAACAACTTCAATAAGCTCAACTACATCCGCAGAGACGGTATGTTCCTCTATGACCTTGAAACAAAGGAAATGAAGACTCTTATCGAGCCTGGCAAGATGGACCTCGGCTACGTTCAGGAAGTTCTCGCCGACAAGGTTATCTTCCTCGGCTGGCAGCCAAAGGAAAAGTATGAGCTTACATATTCCGATATTTACGCTGTTGACTTTGACGGCAACCTTGAACGCATCGTTGATATGTGCAAGTATGACCTCAACTTCGGCTGCTCCATCTCCGGCGATACACGTATGGGCGCAATGCGCGGCACAAAGGTTATCGGCAATACACTCTACTTCCTCGGCACTCTCAATAACAACAGCCATATCTTCAAGCTTGAAAATAATGAAATTACTCAGGTTACAGATACGTACATGACAATCGACTCCTTCGATATGTTCGATGGCAAGATTATCTGCACAGGTATGACAGACGTATGTCCTCAGGAAGTTTACGCTCTCAAGGACGGCAAGGCTATCAAGAAGACAGCCTTCAACACAAAGGCACTTTCCGGCAAGTACGTTGCACCAGCTGAGCCTGTTTCCTTCACAAACTCCGACGGCTACGTTATCAACGGCTTTGTTCTCAAGCCAAAGGATTACGACCCAACAAAGAAGTATCCTGCAGTACTCGAAATCCACGGCGGCCCACA
>JAFYNW010000222.1 GCA_017547995.1 Clostridia bacterium
GACAGGATTGTCAATCCACTTATGCGGAAGGTCGAAGCATTCGCCCACAACGCCTTCCTTTGTAAGCTCACCAAAAAGCGGGTCGTTTACGTCGGCAACACCGAAAAGCGGTGCATCGTATATCTGCATACCTGCAAGCTCAGGACGGAGTGCATCCTCTTCAGGGACGTAGTTATATGGACATTCAAGCAGATAATCTGTAATTTTCTTTTTCAGGAGTTCAAAATCCATAATGGTCTCCTTTTCTTTCGGGAGCAGCAAGCGGCTCCCCTACGTTATGTTGTGTTGTGATTTTTCGGACGACCGGGAGGTCGGTCCCTACAAAACTGTGGGACGTCATAAATGCCGTCCCCTACGGGATTTCTTTGACTTTTCAAAAACGTCAAACAGGAAGGCCGGAAACCAGCCCTCCTGCTTTATGCTTTATTTTATTACTTATCTCTCTGGAAGTACTTGTCGAGTTCCTTCTTGATGTTGTCAGGCATACCCTTTTCAACAGGAAGAACTGCGGAGTTTACAACGCGGGAAATCATCTTGTTAGCGAAGTCGATGTTCATCTTGAGCTGCTTTTCGCCGAGAGGGAACATTGTATCGCGGGATGTGTGGATTTCAGATGTCTGTGTGCCGCGGGAGAGGCCGATGCCAGGAACGCCCTTGTCAGCAAATGGAGCGGAGTCAGAGGAGTGAACGCCCTTGCGGAACTGTGCGGAGTAGCCCTGTTCCTTGCAGAAGAGTTCAGCGAAGTCTTCGAGTTCCTTTGTGCCTGTTACGAATACGTTGTTAGGACCGAGGATTGTGCCGCACATATCGAAGTTGAAGCAGAACTTAACCTTATCCATGATATCTTCGTGCTTTTCAATCCAGCCCTTGGAGCCGAGGAGGCCCTGTTCTTCTGTACCGCACCAGATGAAGTGCATTGTTCTCTTTGGCTTATTAGCGAGGAAGTAGTTGTAGATGCCCATAACAGCAGCAGAACCTGTTGCGTTGTCCCATGCGCCAGGAGCGAGTGTGAGGGAGTCATAGTGACCTGTTACAACGATGTGTTCTTCAGGCATTTCTGTGCCTTCGATTGTAGCAACAACGTTCTGGGATGTTGTTGTGCCGTCAACCTGGTCGAGCTCTACGTGGAGCATTTCAGCGCCGTTGCGGAGAAGGTCTGTAGCTTCACGAGCGTGGATGAAGAATGTTGGGATTGTTGCGTATTCGAGGTACTTTTCACGTGCTGGACGTTCGTACATACCTGCATCTGCGTTTGTTTCGTGGTAGTACTTACCCATTACAACGAAGATAGCAGCTGCATTGAGCTTTGCGAGAAGCTTGTATGCATCGATGTTGAGCTGGTTGATGATAACAACTGTATCGGAAAGGTCCTTGATGCCGATGAGGTCCATTTCTACGCAGCGTTCTGCGTACATAACCTTGAGGTCCTTGTTGATTGTACCGCAGCACTGGAATGGAACAACGTTGAGGTCCATTTCGAATGGAGCGATAACCTTAGCGCAGTGGCTCTTATATTCGGAAGCAGGGACTGTGAATTCTTCGAGAACGGAGCAGCCGCCCATCTTTTCTGTTTCAGCCTTGATGATTTCTGCAGCGCGCTTTTCTTCTGCTGTGCCGCCGAAACGTGGGAAAGCGATGCTTTCAACAAACTTTAATGGTTCATAAACGTACATGATAGTGATTTCCTTTCAATTGGGAATGAGTTGATTTTATCACCTGCGGTGATTCGATATGCATCGTTATGCTCGATATAACACAAAGTGTTTCGATATAATGCTACGCATTTCGATATGTCTCAGAGAGACGATATGGTATCTGCGATGCATTTAATAATTTTAATCCCCCAGTCATCCTGTGGATGCCAGCCCCATTGAATCAAAGGGGCCTATTCCTGCCGTTTCAAAGCCTCCTTCTCGTAGAGGGAGATGTCACGAAGTGACGGAGGGAGCGACGCATTTCTTATTTTTCTATATTATATAATATGTAAGACTAAATTGCAACTAAAATTCGTCTGCGTGTGGAACAGGCAAATCTGCTGGGATTGGGCATTCATACTTCTTGCCGCCCATCATCTGATCGAATTCAACCTTTGCCTTTTCGAGGATTTCAGGTCTTTCGATAACTTCGAGGCCGAAGAGAGCCATTACGCGAGCCGCGAATGTGGAGCCCTTTTCACCGATGGAGGAGCCTGTGGAAGCTGTAATCTGCCAGCTGTGACCAGGAGCGCAGATTGGGTAGCAAGCTGTTGTGAGGGAGATACCTGGGCAGATATGCTGTACGTCACCAACGTCTGTGGAGCCGAAGTGACCAACGCTTGTAAGCTCGTAAACGTGGTCGTGGAGCTGTTCAGCCTTGTCTTCGCCGCCCTGGGATGCTACGTAATTTTCATAGATAGCGCCAGTTGTCTTGTTGATTTCCTTTGCCCATGCCTTTTCTTCTTCTGTCCATGGGTCTCTTGGGCACTTAGCCATAACCTTCTGGAGCTCGTCAGCAAATACGTGGTTCATTGTGCTTTCGTAGCAGCCGCCCTTGAAGTCGATTTCAACTTCTGTTTCTGTCATCATAGCAGCGCCCTTTGCAACCTTGACGAGTCTGTCGTAAACCTGAACTACGTCTTCTCTCTTTGGAGCACGTACGTAGTACCATACGGAAGCCTTATCAGGAACGATATTTGGAGCCATATCACCGTTTGTGATGATATAGTGGATACGAACGTCACTCTTAACGTGTTCGCGGAGATAGTTAGCACCTACGTTCATAAGTTCAACTGCGTCGAGAGCAGAACGGCCGTTGTATGGGTCGCCGCCAGCGTGAGCTGTGATGCCCTTGAACTTGAATTCAGCGGAGTTGAGAGCGAGACCGCCCTTGAGGTCAACTTCGTTTGTTGTGCCGGAATGGAATGCGATGGACATATCGAGCTCATCGAATGCACCGCCGCGAGCCATAAAGCCCTTACCTGTGAGAACTTCTTCAGCAGGACAGCCGTAGTAAACGATTGTGCCTTCCTTGCCGGAAGCTTCCAATTCAGCCTTGAGGCCGATAGCAGCACCCATGTGTGCCACGCAGAGGAGGTTATGACCGCAGCCCTGACCTGCGCCGCCTTCAACGACAGCTTCTCTGTGTGTTGCAACCTTCTGGCTCATACCTGGGAGAGCGTCGAGCTCACCGAGGAGGCCGATAACAGGCTTGCCGTGGCCCCATGTTGCCTTGACAGCTGTAGGCATACCGGATACGTTGCGTTCAACCTTGAAGCCCTGCTTTTCCATATATTCTGCTACCCATTCAGCCGCATTCTTTTCGAGGAATGCAACTTCAGGATTGTGCCACATATCGAGGCGGATTTTATCCAACGCTTCGCGTTCTTTTTCGATTGCTTCAATAGCGATTTTACCGAGCATAATTTTGTTTCTCCCCATTGGACAGGTCCAACGGGGTCCCCTTTCTTAATTTTAATAGATTTCCCCGGAATGAATCCGGGCAAATCGGTACGGCGACACTCGTCGCCGGTCGGGCGCCCGGCCCTCCTTCTGGGATTTTTTTCGGGAGCAGCAAGCGGCTCCCCTACGATGTTAATGAATTGCCTTGCGGCATGAATTGAGCGACGCTAATGAATTGTTGCAAAGCAACATTGCAGAGTCTGCGACGCATTAATTAAGATGGGACGCCGAGGGCGTCGTCCCCTACTATTTGTAGTATATATGTAGGGACAAATCACAATTTGTCTGTGGACGACCGATGGTTGCCCTTACGATAGCCATTCATTTATTAAGGGGAAGGAGATTTTCCCCTTCCCCCGATAAGTTTGCCAATATTTATGGTACAGGAATTTCTGCTGGGATTGGGCAGATGTACTTCTTGCCGCCCATTGCTTCGTCGAATTCTGCCTTTGCTTCCTTGAGGATTTCAGGATTTTCGATGACCTTGAGTGCACAGAGAGCCATAGCACGTGCTGCGTGTGTCATACCCTTTTCACCGATGGAAGAGCCTGTGGAAGCTGTAATCTGCCAGCTGTGGCCAGGAACGCCGAGAGCGTAGCAAGCTGTATTGAAGAATACGCCTGGGCAGATGTGCTGAACGTCACCAACGTCTGTGGAGCCGCCACCTGTACCGCCGCGGATTGGAGCAACGCCTGTGAAGAGATGATCGTCACGTGTGAGGCCTGTCATTTCGATACGCTGTGTCCAGTTTGGTTCGGATGCTTCGTTGAGAGCCTTTGCGAATGCGATTTCTTCTGCTGTCCATTCATCGTATGGAATTTCGTGGAGGCAGTCGTACATTACGTTTACGAGAACCTTATTGTTCATTGTTTCATAGCAGCCGCCCTTGAAGTCGATTTCAACTTCTGTTTCTGTCATCATAGCAGCGCCCTTTGCTACCTTAACGAGTCTGTCATAAACTTCGTTTACGAGTTCTCTCTTTGGAGCACGTACGTAGTACCAGACGGAAGCTCTGTCAGGAACGATGTTTGGAGCCATACCGCCGTTTGTGATTACGTAATGGATACGAACGTCGCTCTTTACGTGTTCACGGAGGTAGTTAGCACCTACGTTCATAAGTTCAACTGCGTCGAGAGCAGAACGGCCGTTGTATGGGTCGCCGCCAGCGTGAGCTGTGATACCCTTGAAATTGAAGATTGCGGAGTTGAGGCCGTTGGAAACGGAGAGGCCTGTGGAGTTCATTGCGGATGGATGGAATGCGATACACATATCGAGTTCATCGAATGCGCCGCCGCGAGCCATAAAGCCCTTACCTGTGAGAACTTCTTCTGCAGGGCAGCCGTAGTAGATAACTGTGCCTTCCTTGCCGGATGCTTCGAGCTCAGCCTTGATACCGATAGCGCCGCCAACGTGAGCAACTGCGAGGAGGTTATGGCCGCAAGCCTGACCAGGTGCGCCTGCTGTCACTGGGTCCTTTTCAGCGCAGACCTTCTGGCTCATGCCTGGGAGTGCGTCGAGTTCGCCGAGGAGACCGATGATTGGGTGGCCCTTGCCCCATACTGCCTTGACTGCTGTAGGAACGCCGCCTGCGCCTACTTCAACAGTAAAGCCCTGTTCTTCCATATATTTTGCGATCCAGTCACAAGCCTTGTATTCGCGGTATGCGATTTCAGGATTGTTCCACATATCTGTGCGGATCTTGTCCAATTCAGCGCGATGTTTTTCGATTGCTTCATAAGCGATTTTTCCGAGCATAGTGTATATCCTCCGTAAATTAAAATTTTTAATCAAAAACTGATACTGCATTTATTATGCAGTTATTCTGTCTGAAATATGTGATGAGACTTGAAAGTGCTTTCACACTGTCCTCATTCGTTGCAAAGAGAAGTCTTGCCGACGTGCGCTTGGCCATATAATTCTTGACGTTTGCCACCATCGTCTGATACTTGCCCGATACGTTATAGGTTGCCGAAAGCGGCTTGTAGCCCGCTTCATTCAGCTCTTTTTCAACGTCATCGGTGAGCTCCTTTGCATTTTCAAAGAGGACCATATTGGTTTTTGTCATCGTCTGACTTTTTATGATGGAATTGACCTTTTCAAGCTTTTCAATGCTGCCTTCCCACAAAATACCTATATCACAGCCGCTGACGAAAATCTTGCGGATTGTTTCGCCGTCGAGGGCCGTCCTTTCATCGATATAGAATGCAGCGGAAACGTTTTTGACTGTAAGACCAGAGATGATGCTGTCAGCTTCGTCCCCATCGGTACATTTCACAGCCAGCGTCACAGACTTTTTAGTCTGCACAGGCGTATCCGTTTTGTCGGGAGTCTGAGTGGCTTCCCCGCTGCCCTCGTTGACGTAATTTCTATGGTATGACATATAGAGATTACGCATCGTTTCGGCATTTTTTTCGAGGAAGAATGCATCGTCGTAGGCAGGCTCGCCATCGTTGATTCTTACGACACCGCCAAGAGATGAGGCGGAGATATAGGAATAATTGAGGGAGAATCTGCTGCAGACAGCCTTTGCAGGCACGTAAACCTTGCCGTTTCGTCTGACAGCCGGTGTAACCGCGTTGCCGCTTTCGTCCATCGCCGTGCCATTCTTCAGGTCGAATGCGATATTTCTGTCATTCTTATAGAGAATGAGCTTATCGAGAGAAGAATTGTAGATGCTCTTGATACCCAAAAGACGAGTGAAGGTTTCAGGCAGTACGTATACTGTGCTTCCCGAGCGAATCGGCACGTTGTTTGGCGTTGGCGCAAGCTGGATTACGTCGTTGATAGCTGTGAAAATCAGCGGGTTTACAGCCTGAGCTGAAATGCTTCCAACAAGAAAGATCAGGATAAGACAAAATATAATTTTGCTTTTCATACCCATTGTCCTCCATTGTAAGTTGATTATAACACATCATTCATAAATTTACTACCCTTTTTTGAAGATTTTTTTGATATTTTTCATAAGTATTTATTACGATATGCCATAATTCCCTTGATTTTCCATATTATAAATGCAAAAAGCCCGGAGGATATTCCCTCCGGGTCTGTTTTATTTCTGTTCTTCTTCGATTACGATTTCAGTTGCATCGATTTCGTCGAGGATTTCAGCGATTACAAGCATTGTAGGCTTGCAGCCTTCTTCCTCTGTGCGGTATTTTTCCTTGAGTGGAATACAGTTTTCACTGCCGCACTTTTCGCGTACAGTGTTGATATAGAGCTTTACCTTTTCGCGAAGCATAGCGCCCTGATACTTATAGCCGAGAGCAGCGATACCGCCTGTCACAGCGCCGCAAGTGATGCCGACAATCATGCCGCCGCCAAAGCCCTTGAGCATATCCTCATTGCCATCCTTGCCCAATTCCCACGCATCGTTTGCCGCAAGGAATGTAATCTGTGCGCAGTTGAGCTTAGGCGCACCTTCAGGACGGTCAATATACTTGACGATAAAATCCTTAACCTTTTTCATTATGTATCCTCCTGGAATTATATTGTATTTACTTATATTATACCATATTATATCTCTTTCTGCAATAAAGAAAAAGACCGCCATCACGACAGTCTTTATTTTATAATTCAATAAGATAGGCACGACATGGCGAGCCATCGCTTCCCTTGAGGTTGAGCGGTGCAGCGCTGAGGAAATATTTTCCCTCGCTTACGCCATCGAGCAGTATGCCCTCAAGCAGAGTTATGCCCTGCGAAAGCAGTATTTTATGCACAGCCATAGGCGCGTTTTCAGGCCCTACGCTGACTCCCTCGTTGCCGATGA
>JAFYNW010000223.1 GCA_017547995.1 Clostridia bacterium
TAAAAGCACTCCGTAAGGGGTGCTTTTTTACGTCTGTGATTTCAAAAATGTTTTACAAACGTAAATAGCTGTGCTATAATAACAACATAAGAATTATCTATAAAAGGAGATATAATAATATGTATATGTTCGTCAACGATTACAGCGAAGGTATGCACCAGAAGATTCTTGATGAAATCATCAGAACAAATCTCGAGCAGCATACAGGCTATGGTATGGATGAATATTGTGAAAAGGCTCGTCTTGCAATCAAGAAGGAGCTCAATAATGAAAACAGCTCTGTACACTTCCTTGTAGGCGGCACACAGGCTAATACAACAATTATCTGCGCTCTTCTCAGACCACATCAGGGCGTTATTTCTGCAGTTTCCGGTCATATCAACGTTCACGAATCGGGCGCTATCGAAGCAACAGGCCATAAGGTTATCGCGCTTCCATCCGATGACGGCAAAATCACAGCAAAGCAGGTTGAAGACTGCGTAAAGGGCCACTTTGACGACCCAACAGCAGAGCACATGGTTCAGCCTAAGATGGTTTATATTTCCAACCCAACAGAAGTGGGTACAATCTATTCCAAGAGCGAACTCGAAGCAATCAAAAAGGTTTGTGACGAGCTCAATCTTATTTTCTTCTGCGACGGTGCGCGTCTTGGCTGTGCTCTTACATCCAAGCAGAATGACGTAACTCTTGAAGATATGGCAAAGCTCACAGATGTGTTCTACATCGGCGGCACAAAGATGGGCGCCATGTTCGGTGAAGCTGTTGTTATCAACACACCAAAGTACAACGAAGACTTCCGCTATCTCATCAAACAGAAGGGCGGTATGCTCGCAAAGGGCAGATTGCTTGGCGTTCAGTTCCTTACACTCTTCACAGACGGCCTCTACTATGAGCTTGCACGTCATGCAAACGAATGTGCTGAAAAGCTTCAGAATGCTATCAAGGAAATGGGCTATAAGTTCCTCGCTGAATCTCCAACAAATCAGGTATTTCCAATTTTCCCTAACGAAATCATCGAAAAAATCGGCGAAAAGTATGGTTATTCTCAGTGGGAAAAGAGGGATGGCGAAATGGTAATCCGTCTTTGCACAAGCTGGGCAACAGATATGGCAAAGGTCGACGAGCTTATCGCAGACCTTAAGGCTCTTACAAAGTAATATATAAGCAAAAATAATAGATGAGGCGCAAGCTTCATCTATTGTTGTAGTGAGGAAAATATGGAAGATATTTTGACAAAATGCACTCTCTGTCCTCGTGAGTGCAAAATAAATCGTCACGAAAAGGCAGGATTTTGCCTTGCTGACGATAAAATAAGGGTGGCACGCGCCGATCTTCATTTCTGGGAAGAGCCGCCGATTTCAGGAGAAAAGGGAAGCGGTACAGTATTCTTCTCAGGCTGTAATCTCCGTTGTGTTTTCTGTCAGAATTATGATATAAGCCGTGAAAACTTCGGCAAGGAAATATCTGCAGAAAGACTTGCTGAGATTTTCCTTGAACTGCAGGAAAAGGGTGCTAATAATATCAATCTTGTTACACCAACTCATTTTATAGACGATATTGTAAAGGCTTTGAACTTGTCGAAGAAAATGGGCATGAATCTGCCTGTTGTATATAACACAAGCAGCTATGAAAAGGTGGATAGCCTCAGAAAGCTTGAAGGGCTGGTAGATATCTATCTGCCTGATTTCAAATATATGGACAGCTTCCTTTCAAAGCGTTATTCCAACGCGGAAGATTACAGTGAGGTTGCTAAAAATGCAATAGCAGAGATGGTGCGTCAGGTGGGTATTCCACAGTTTGATGAAAAGACTGACCTTATGACAAAGGGGGTTATCGTCCGTCATCTTGTCCTTCCTGGGCAGACAGAGGACAGTAAGAAAATTATAAAATACCTCTATGATAGCTACGGTGACAATATTTTCATCAGCATTATGCGTCAGTACACTCCATTCGGCAACCTTGAAAATTACCCTGAAATCAATCGCAAAATCACTGACGAGGAGTATGACGAAGTTGTCGACTATGCCGTCGATATAGGCGTTGAAAACGGCTTCCTGCAGGACGAAGAAGCAGCAAGCGAGAGCTTTATTCCAAAGTTTAATCTTAAAGGTGTGTAGCTATGTATAATGTTATGACGAGCCTGCTTGCCGATAAAAAGGGCGGAGCGGTGTTCACCTGCTTTGGGGTGTGGCACGTTATTTATATTGCCATCGTTTTCGCAGGCATTGCATTCACTCTGTATCTGCTTAAAAATAAAGACGATAAAATAAAAGAAAATGCAATATCAGGGGTGATAAATCTTGCATTCGCGCTCTATATACTCGACTTTTTCCTTATGCCTTTTGCTTATGGAGAAATTGACGTGGAAAAATTGCCGTTCCATATATGCACAGCCATGTGTGTGGCATGTTTTCTCAGCAAATGTACGGAGTTCTGGGTCAGATTCAAAACACAGTTTGCTGTCTTTGCTCTTGTATCCAATATTATATATGTAATTTATCCTGCAGGCATCGGTTGGTATCAGATTCATCCGTTGTCATACAGAGTAGTGCAGACCTTGCTATTTCATGGCGTGATGACAGCCTATGGTATATTCGCATTGGCTTATGAAAAGGTCGAATACCGCCCGAAAAAGGATATCGCAGTTATATCTGCTATGGTATTATGGGCACTTGTGGGCAATGTGCTATATAATAGTGACGCTCGATTTTATAACTGGTCGTTCGTAGTACGCGATCCATTCTGGATTCTTCCCGAAAATATCGCACCATTTATAATGCCGTTTGTTATAATCGCAGTTATGTTGATTGCTGAAAGCGTGATTTATAAACTGACGAAGAAAATCAAAGGAGAATAATATGATCAAAACAATACTCATATTTCTCGTTCTCGCGGCGATATATTATGTATTGTATATCAACGGTTACCTCTTATTCAATAACAAGAAGGCACTTACCTTTGTCGGCTCGAAAAGAGGAAACAAGGCAAGCTTTTCTGCCTGTACAGGTACGATTAAAAGAGTAGTAAAATTCGATGCAGACAAAATCTGCAAGGTCACTCTTGATTGTCGGTTGAGCAAGGGCGAAATGTCGGTCAGCCTTCTCGATTCGTCAAAACAGGAAATTATAAATCTTACAAGCACGAATAAAACCGCCGCTGTAAACGTAGAAAAGGGCAAGAGATATTATCTTGTATTCGGTTTCAAGTCAGCCTCAGGCGATTACGAACTGAAGTGGGAATAAACAGATAAAATAAAAAAGCACCCGTGATGGGTGCTTTTTCTATTGAAATGATAAATTACATCTTTTCGCCTGCGATGTATGTTGCGTGGCAGTGTGCAACTGCATCGATATCTTCAACAGGGTTGCCATCGAGAACGATGATGTCAGCGATATAACCTTCCTTGAGGAGACCGATTTCGTCTTCCATACCGAGAGCGAGAGCGCCGTTGTATGTGAGAGCACGGACAACTTCGATGTTAGGCATACCGTATTCGGAGAAGTACTTTGCTTCCTTTTCAATTGGAACGGAAGGGGAGCCCTTTCTTACCATGTCAGTACCAGTAGCCATGATAACGCCTGTGTCATACCAGCCCTTGAATGCCTGCTTGTACTGTTCGGAAGCCATCTTGAAGTAGTCGTATGTAATCTTGTCGTTACCTGTGTAAACGAGGTTCTTTGCGATACGTTCCTTTTCCATTTCTTCGTAGATGTATGTGTAAGCCACGATTGTTGGGATGAGGAAGAGACCCTTCTGAGCCATTCTCTTAGCCTGTTCATTTGTCATGAACGTACCGTGTTCAATTGTGTCGTAACCGAGGTTGATAACGCTTTCGAGAGAAGGCTGTGTGCCGGAATGAACAGCAACACGCTTGCCAACTCTGTGAGCTTCGTCAACGAGAGCAGCGAGCTCAGCATCTGTGTATTCAGGGAGATTGCCTCTGTGGCTTGTGAATGCCTTGATGAACTTAGCGCCGTCACGAATCTGCTTACGTACAGCCTTTCTGATTTCAACTTCGCCGTCAGCTTCAACAGTCGCAGTTTCGAGAGACCAGCAGTGACCGCCTGTCATACATACGCCCTGAAGAGCGGAGAAGATACGAGGATACTTTACAAGACCGTCAGCTTCTGCACGGAGAAGAGACTGAACGAGACCTTCCGGAGAGCAAACGTCACGTACAGTTGTAACGCCCTTCTTGATAGCGTCCTGAAGAGTCTTGTGAGCCATAAGTGTAATATAATGAAGGGAAGCGTGTCTGTCTGTTGTCCAGTAGTAGCCGATATGTACGTGCATATCGATCATACCAGGCATAATTGTACGTTCACCGTAATCAACAACTTCTTCACCTGGGAACTTTGCGGAAACTTCGTCAAAAGTACCTACGCCGATAATTTTGTTTTCCTTAGTTGCAACAGCGCCGTTTTCGATAATAGTTTTGCCGTCGCCTGTAAGCACGTATTTAGCTTTTAAAATCATTTTGGATATCCTCCGTAAAATAAATTTATTCTGTAACTATCTTATCACATTTTTTTATAAGATACAACTGAAAATTATACTTTACACACTATTTTTTTTATGCTATTATTATAATAGAATAAAATTGTAAAAACAGGAGAGTAAACAGATGTTCAAACTTATCAAAAACGTCGATCTTTACGCACCTGAACACGTTGGCAAACGAGATATTCTCATTTGCGGTGAAAAGGTTGTAAGAATCGAAGAAAATATCACAGCTCCATTTGAAGATACAGTAATCATCGAAGGTAATGGCAAGGTTTGTATTCCGGGTATGATTGACCAGCACGTCCACGTAACAGGCGGCGGCGGTGAAAGCTCCTTCAAGAGCCGTGTTACAGAAATCCTTATGACAGATATCGTAAAGAATGGTGTTACAACGGTTGTCGGCCTTCTCGGTACAGACAGCACAACACGTTCTGTACATAATCTTCTCGCAAAGACAAAAGCTCTCAACGCAGAAGGTATCACAGCATTCTGCCTTACAGGTGCTTACGAGCTTCCGTCTCCAACAATCACAGGCTCTGTAAAGAATGACATCACATACATCGAAGAAATCATCGGCTGTAAGCTTGCTATTGCAGACCATCGTTCTTCCTACGTGACAAAGCAGGAACTTCTCCGTCTTGCTACACAGATTCGTCACGGTGCTCTCATCGGTGGTAAGCCTGGCGTTCTCCACATGCATACAGGCAAGGATAAGCTCGGCCTTAAGGACGTTATCGAAATTGTTGAGGAAACAGACATTCCAATCCGTCACTTCCGTCCTACACACTGCGGCAATCTCCTTGAAGATGCTATCAAGTTTGCAAAGATGGGTGGCAACATCGACTTTACAACTGGTCCTAAGGAAGTTGAAAGAGCAAAGATGCTCATGGAAGTTATGGAGCAGGTTGACCCTGAACTCGTAACAATCAGCTCTGACTCCAACGGCAGTATGCCAATCTGGGGTCCTAACAACGAACTCGTTGGTATGGGCACAGGTAAAATTGAAACACTTTACGCTACAATAAAGGCTCTCGTTCTTGAATGCGGTATGCCGCTTGAAAATGCAATCAAGCTTGTCACATCCAACGTAGCGAAGGGCATTGACCAGTATCCTCGCAAGGGTGCAATCCAGGTCGGCTCCGATGCCGATATCGTA
>JAFYNW010000006.1 GCA_017547995.1 Clostridia bacterium
TCCTTACAATGCTCCTTGGCAATTTCAAGAATAGCTTCCGGCTTTGCCGCTCTTGGATTATCAGGCACAGTGATAACATAAACGTCACTTCTGCCTGCAACTTCCTTGATGCAGTTTTTATAATCTTTGTCACCGAGCATACCCATGACAGTGATTATCTTTTTAGGCTTATATACCTTGTCAATAGTCTTACAGAGTACTTCTACACCGTCAGGATTGTGTGCGCCATCAATAAGACAGGATGGCTTTTTACATACTTCTTCAAGTCTGCCGCCAAAACGTGCATTCTTAAGACCTGTTACAACACTTTCCTGAGAGATTTCAACTCCTGCAGCTCTCATTTCTTCAATGATAGAAAGCACTGTGATGGAGTTATAAATCTGGTGCTCACCTACGAGGCCGATTTCATAATTTTCGCCCTTGTAAGTATATCTTGCGCCATTTTCATCCCATACAGCATTTTCAAGCTGAGAGAGATCACCGAAGTTGCTCTTGATGTGAAGCATCTTACAAGTATCTTCAATCATCCATTTTGCATCGTCTTCCTGAAGAGGATATGATACGACACGGCTGCCCTTCTTGATGATACCGCACTTTTCAAATGCGATTTTCTTGATGGAATCACCGAGAATGTCCACGTGGTCAAACGCAATCTTGCCGATAGAAGCAACAACAGGAGCGTCAATTATATTTGTAGCATCAAATCTGCCGCCAAGACCTACTTCAAATACAACAAAATCACACTTTTCATCGTAGAAATACTGAATAGCGAGAACAGTATCAAGCTCAAACTCTGTGATAGGTGTTTCCTCCTGATCGAGGATTTCGAGATAAGGCATAATCTTTGTGAGAGTTTCAGCCAGTCTTTCTTTTGGAATGAGCTGGTTGTTGATCTGCATTCTTTCTCTGAAATCCACTACGTAAGGCGAGATATACATACCCACCTTGTAGCCCTGAGTTTTAAGTATTTCTGCGGTCATAGCAGTAGTACTGCCCTTGCCGTTAGTACCTGCAACATGGATGAACTTAAGTTCCTTATGTGGATTCCCCATAAGTTCAAGAACTCTTTCCATTCTGAAAAGACCGAGACGTGAGCCGTATCTTGTTCTGGAATGGATATAGTCCAATGTCTGCTCGTAATTCATTTTAACCCTCCTTGCGTCTTATCCAAGACTTGCAATGCTTTTTTCGATGTTCTTGAGAGTTTCCTTATATGCGTTGAGCTTTTCCTTTTCGCCGTTGATAACGTTTTCAGGAGCCTTAGAAACGAAGCCAGGGTTGTTGAGCTTAGCTTCAATACGGTTGATGTTATCTGTAGCGTTCTTCATTTCCTTTGTAAGACGAGCAAGTTCCTTTTCCTTGTCAACGAGTTCGTTCATAGGCATGAAGATCTGTGCATTTTCAGTAGCAGCCATAGCCATACCGGAAATATCAGATGGCTGTACGTCTGTGATTTCTACGTCAGATGCAGAAGCAAGCTTCTTGAAGAAGATTTCGCCTTCGTTGTAAACCTTCTTGTTGTTAGTTACGATGATAACCTTAGCCTTCTTTGATGGTGGAACGTTCATTTCAGCTCTGCGATTTCTGATGCTTCTGATAGCATCCATGATGAGTTCCATTTCATATTCTTCTTCCTTGAAGTTGAGGGAATCATTATATGTTGGATACTGAGCCTTCATGATTGTTTCGCCTTCGTGAGGCATTGCCTGCCAGATCGTTTCTGTGATAAATGGCATAAATGGATGGAGAAGTTCCATCATTCTGCTGAGAACGTAAACGATAACTCTCTGAGCATTTTCGTTGTCTTCAACGTTTTCCTTATCAGCAAGACGTGTCTTGGAAAGTTCGATGTACCAGTCGCAGAAGTTATCCCAGATGAAGCTGTAGAGCTTTTCGGAAGCGATACCGATTTCATAACGGTCACCGTTTTCGTTGATTTCCTTAGCAAGTGTATTGAGCTTGGAGAGAATCCACTTGTCAGCCATTGTGAGGTTTTCAGGGAGAGTATGCTTATCTGTTGTAAGATTCATCTGTACGAAACGGGATGCATTCCAGATCTTATTGCAGAAGTTTCTGTTTGCTTCTACTCTTTCCATATAGAAACGGCTGTCGTTACCAGGGCTGATACCTGTAAGAAGTGTGAATCTGAGTGCGTCTGCGCCGTACTTGTCAATGATTTCGAGTGGGTCGATACCATTGCCGAGAGACTTGGACATCTTTCTGCCCTGAGAGTCACGAACGAGACCGTGGATAAACACCTTATCAAATGGCTTCTTGCCTGTATGTTCGAGACCGGAGAAAATCATTCTTGCAACCCAGAAGAAGATGATATCGTAACCTGTTACGAGAACACTTGTTGGGTAGAAGTAATCGAGCTCTTCTGTCTTGTTTGGCCAGCCGAGTGTGGAGAATGGCCAGAGAGCGGAGCTGAACCATGTATCGAGAACGTCTTCGTCCTGATGAACCTTTGTGCTGCCGCACTTAGGACATGTTGTAACGTCTGTCTTGGAAACTTCCATATGGCCGCATTCGTCGCAGTAGTAAGCAGGGATTCTGTGGCCCCACCAGAGCTGACGGGAAATACACCAGTCGTGTACGTTTTCCATCCAGTTGAGGTATGTCTTGGAGAATCTGTCAGGAACAAATGCTGTATCGCCGTTCTTTACGCAGTCGATAGCTGGCTTTGCGAGTTCGTCCATCTTTACGAACCACTGAGCAGATGTGATAGGTTCAACTGTTGTACCGCAGCGGTAGCAAGTACCAACGTTGTGGCTGTACTTTTCAATCTTTACGAGAAGGCCGAGCTCTTCGAGATCCTTGAGAACTGCCTTACGTGCTTCAAATCTGTCGAGACCTTCGTACTTACCGCCGTTAGCGTTAACCTTAGCGTTGTTGTCAAATACGAGGATGTGTTCAAGACCGTGACGCATAGCCATATCGAAGTCGTTAGGGTCGTGGCAAGGTGTAACCTTAACACAGCCTGTACCGAAGTCCTTTTCTACGTAATCGTCACCAAAGATTGGAATTGGACGATTCATAAGAGGAAGGATTGCGTTCTTGCCGATGAGGTGCTTGAATCTTTCATCTTCAGGGTTAACAGCAATACCACTGTCACCCATCATTGTTTCAGGTCTTGTTGTAGCGATGATAATGCTTTCGTCAGAGTTTTCGATAGCATATCTGATATACCAGAGATTGCCTTCCTGTTCTTCGTATTCAACTTCTGCATCGGAGAGAGCTGTTGTACAGCTTGGGCACCAGTTGATGATACGGGAGCCTCTGTAGATAAGACCCTTATTGTAAAGGTTTACGAATACTTCCTTAACAGCTTCGGAGCAGCCTTCATCCATTGTGAAGCGGAGCTTTCTCCAGTCGCAGGATGCACCCATCTGGCGGAGCTGGTTGAGGATTCTGGAACCATACTGTTCCTTCCAGTCCCATACTCTTTCAAGGAATGCTTCTCTGCCGAGGTCATATCTTGTAAGACCTTCGTTTACGCGGAGAGCTTCTTCAACCTTGATCTGAGTTGCAATACCTGCATGGTCTGTACCAGGAAGCCAGAGTGCATTATAGCCCTGCATTCTCTTCATTCTTGTAAGTGTATCCTGAAGTGTCACGTCAAGAGCGTGACCCATGTGAAGCTGTCCTGTAACGTTTGGAGGAGGCATCACGATTGTAAATGGCTTCTTGCTTCTGTCAACGTCAGCATTGAAGCAGCCTGTGCTTTCCCATTTTTCGTAGATCTGACCTTCATTTGCTTTAGGGTCATAAATCTTTGGCAATTCGTTGTTCATTTATAGTCCTTTCCGGCCTTTCGGCCTCTATAGATTACTGATTAAAATAAAAAACACCCCGTATGAAACCATACGGGGTGAAGAATAAACTCCACGGTACCACCCATGTTCGTCAAAAAGACGCACTCATCGAAATGCACGTATACATTTCTTCCCTGTAACGTGAGAACACGGCGCAACTTACTTGTAAAAACTTTCAGCTTTGCATCTCTGTGCTGACATTCAAGGCGGCTTCCTGAGCATTTCCACCAACCATGCTCTCTCTGTAAGTGATTCCTTAACCTCTACTATTGCACTTCACCGATTTTCGCTATTATAATTATATTTTACTTTTCAATATTTGTCAATACAAATTTACGTTGAAAAAGGCCATCTTTTCAGATGACCTTTTATTTATTAATCCATTTTTTCGCCTGTAACAGTATTTACCTTCCACTTGCCTGTGAAATAGAACCACGCAATGAGAAGAACTGCGCCGAGAGAAGCAACAGGACCGCCGAAGCCGATGCCGAAGAGGCCCATGCTGAGTGTGATACCAAATATGTAGGAAGCAGGAATTCTAAGGAGCAAGGAGGAAAGTACGCTTGTGATAAGTGTAAACTTTGTATGACCTGCACCTGTGAACAAGCCGTTTGCAACGAACATAAATGGAACGATGAGATAGTCACAGCTGAAGGAGCGCATATAAGCAACACCGTTTTCGATCATTTCAGGAGTCTTGTCAAACATGGAAAGAATCTGTTCAGGGAACATCTGTGCAACGATAAAGATTGCATAGCTTGCGATAATACCGATTACAAGACCGATATGCATGCACTTCTCTGCTCTCTTCCACTGCTTTGCACCGATATTCTGCGCAGCCATTGTGGAAACGGCAGCGCCCATTGCAATAGCAGGCATAAGCGCAAAACCGTTGAACTTACCGACAACACCAACAGCAGCAGATGCATAAACACCACCGACCATATTGACAAGTGCTGTGATAAAGAGGAAGGAAATGCTGGATACACTGTTCTGAATAGCTGTAGGCATACCGATTTTGAAGATCATCTTGAGCTTGTTTGTGTAAATTTTGAAAGAACCAAGCTTGAAGTCAAACGGAAAATCTGTCTTCGCAAGATAAACTACGCAGAGAATTACGCTGAGCGCCTGAGAAATAACAGTAGCAACAGCTGCGCCCTTTGCACCCATACCCATACCCGCAACGAGTACGAAGTCGAGGATGATATTTGTTACACAAGCAACACATACGAAGTAGAACGGTCTCTTACTGTCGCCCATACCACGCTGAATAGCACTGAGTGCATTATAAGCAAAGATGAAGATAACACCGAGCATTGTTACCAAAAGGTAATCACTTGCTTCAGAGAAGGATTCTGCAGGAGTCTGGATAAGTCTGAGCACCGGGTCTTTGAGAAAGAGCATTACACCTGTAATTACAAGGCCTGCAATAACAAGGCCTGTGATAAGTGTGGAAATCGTTTCTTTAACCGATTCTTTGTCCCCCGCCCCTATAGCCTGAGCTACAAGAACAGTACCACCGGTACACAAGCCCATAATAAAGTTTGTAAGGATAAAAGTAACCTGACCGCCGATATTTACGCCGGACATACTGATAGAGCCGCTGAAGTTACCTACAATGAGCATATCCGCAACGTTATAGAGCGACTGAATAATGTTGGATGCAAGGAAAGGAATCGCAAACAAAATAAGCTGTTTGGTTACGCTGCCTTCCGTTAAGTTCTGAGTCTTCTTCATTAAGTGCCTTTCTTTAATTTTTGTTTTTGAATCTATCCGCAAGAGATATCATCTCTTTTGCGCTTTCCATAGTTGTGCTTGTAATATCTCTGCCGCCTGTAAGACGCGCAATTTCTTTAATCTTCCCTTCTTCTCTCAGCATTTCAGCATGAGTAAGTGTCACATCATCTCTTGTTTCCTTGGAAACCATATAATGAGAATCGGCAAACACCGCAATCTGTGGAAGATGTGTTATACAAAGCACCTGCTTTGCTCTGGCAATATTCCAGAGCTTTTCACCGACCTTATTGGCCGCTCTGCCGCTGACACCTGTATCAACTTCGTCAAAAATCATAGTTTCAACAAGCTCGTTTCTCGACAGAACGTTTTTGATAGCCAGCATAATACGCGAAAGCTCACCGCCCGAAGCAATTTTCGATAGAGCCTTAAAGCCTTCGCCTTTGTTTGCAGAAAGCAGAAAGCGTACAGAGTCTATACCCTTCTTGGTAAACTTTATCTGTTCACCCTCACCGCTGTTGAGGATTTCCACCTCAATGCGTGCATTCTGCATATCGAGATATGAAAGCTCATATTCGATTGTCTCTTTAAGCATAACAGCAGCTTTTTCTCTGCTATTGCGAAGCTTTTGAGCGGACTGTAAAGTCTTTTCCCTTTGCACCATATATTTCTCTTTGAGTGCATCGATGTCTTCATTTGAATCATAAATAAGACTTTCAAGCTCACTCTGAAGGTTATCCTTCTGGAGATAAACCTCCCCTTCGGCCACACCAAACTTTTTGGCAGCCTTTTCATACGCCTCAAGCTTTTCCTCAACGTCCTCGTAGGACATCGAATAGGAATCAAGAGCATTTCTCACGTCGTCCGAGTAGCCTCTCGCATCTTCAAGCGACGAAATTGCCTCTGTGATTTTGCTTATAGCCTTTGTTATTTCACTATTATATTTTTCAGCCTTTTTCAGCTTTTCCTGAGCGGTATAAAGTGCAGACATAATGCCGCCGTCGTCATTTTCAAGCGACGACTCAAAATAGCTGACCGCATCACTTACAGTGCTTACTCCCATAAGAAGCTTTCGAAGATTTACAAGTTCTTCGTACTCACCTTTTTTAGCATTCACCTTTTCAAGATATGCTATGCCTTTCGTAAGACGCTCAATACGCTCTTCGCGTTGCTTGATAGACATCGAAAGACCTTTGATTCTTCGGTTTTGTCTGAGCAATTCCTCATATTCCTGAGTGTACTCACCATATATATCATCGTTTCTCGCAAAGCTGTCAAGATAATCGATATGTGTTTCTTCATCAAGAAGCATACCGCCATCATGCTGACCGTGAATTGTAATGAGGTATTTTGAAATATCCTTAAGAAGCTGTGTTGTGCAAGGTCTGCCGTTTATTTTACAGTTATTCTTGCCGTCAGCCAGAATATCACGCTGAATAATCAGCTTATCATCAGTTGTTTCAACGCCGTGCTCCTGCAGTTTGCCAACAACGTCGGCTGACAAATCTTCAAACTCAGCTATAACAACCGCCTTTTTTGCATTTGTTCTGATAAGCTCGCGGCTTGTACGCCCACCCATTATGCCATTGATTGCATCGATAATAATAGACTTACCTGCGCCGGTTTCACCGGACAACACAGTAAAGCCTCTTTCGAAATCCAAAGAGGCTTTTTCTATGATAGCAATATTTTCAATATAAAGGCTTCTGAGCATTTACTTCAATACTTCCTCAATAAATTTTTTGAATTCTATCGCAGATTCCGTTGTTCTGAGCAGTACAAATATTGTATCGTCACCGGCAATTGTACCTACAAGATTATCATCCTTAATCGCGTCGAGACCGTAAGCTGCAGCATTACCCATACCATTGATTGTCTTGATACAGACGATATTCTGCGCAATGTCAACCTTGCGCACACATTCTCTGAAAATCATTCTGAGCTTTGGTGTAAAGCCCAAAGATTCTGTTGCAACCGGCAATGCATACTTGCTGTCACCTGAACGTGCAGGCATTTTCACAAGGCTGAGCTCCTTGATATCTCGTGAAACAGTCGCCTGTGTTGTGTTAATACCGAGTTCATTAAGCTTTTCTGTAAGCTCTTCCTGTGTCTTTATCTCATAAGCTTCGATAAGATGGCAAATGAGATTTTGTCTGTGTCTTTTCATTACAGCACCTCTTTCACAAGTTTACCATTTATTCTGTCATAGAAGCCCTGGTCTGTCACTCTTATCATTCTGAGCACTTCACCTGAGCGCTTTACAATCACCTTATCTCCCACGCCAATTTCAATATGGTCGTTGCCGTCTATTGAAATATATCTGTCCTGCTTTACTGTGCTAGGCTCTATACATACCACTCTGTCCGATGAAAGAACGAATGATTTGATAGAAAGCGCGTGAGGGCAAATAGGTGTAACCGCGATACATTTTGCATTTGGCTCGATTATCGGTCCACCCGCTGAGAGCGAATAGCCTGTAGAGCCCGTAGGTGTGGAAATAATAATACCATCACCTCTGAATTCCATAGTAGGTATGGAATTGACAGATATTTTAACGTCAACAATACGTGAGAAAGCACCCTTTGTTATAACCACGTCGTTGAGAAGTGTTTCCTTTACAAGTTCATTACCGCCCTTGTCAACGACACTCGCATCAAGAAGCATTCTTTCTTCGATATTGTACGTACCATCTTTGATGGCAGACAATTTATCCAGCTCGCTGGCATCAATATCCGTCATAAAGCCAAGCTTACCGTTGTTTATACCAAGAATTGGTTTATTATGTTTTGCAGCAGCAGGTGCCGCATGAAGAAGCGTGCCATCACCACCGATAGCAATTACAAAATCACATCTTGTAAACCCATCTTCTTCTCCGCAGAATTCAACGAAACCATTCAGATAGCTCTCGAGCTCCGGCTTAAGAGTTTCATCTACAAGCACAATATACTCATTATCGTGCAGATATTTACATACTCTTTTAGCAACCTCCTGAGCCTGATTTTTCAGGAGATTCGGAATAACATAAACAATTTTCATTTTATTTATCTCCTTCGTGAGCTTCGTCTACGATAGACTCTACCGAAAACTCCTTCGCTTCAATGCTGTGGTCAAGTGTGAGATGAGCAAGGAACTCGATATTACCTTCAGGACCTCTGATTGGAGAGAATGTTACGTTGAGAACCTTGAATCCAAGACCTTCTGCAATACCAAGCACGTTTTCGATTACTTCGATATGTGTGCTCTTTTCTCTTACAACGCCCTTCTTACCTACTTTTTCGCGACCTGCTTCAAACTGTGGCTTGATAAGAGTTGCAATCTGACCATTTTCCTTGAGCAATTCCTTTACCGCAGGAAGAACGAGCTTGAGAGAAATAAACGAAACGTCGATAACCGCAAGGTCAAGTCTGTCTGCGATATCATCCGGCTTTACGTGGCGGATATTTGTTCTTTCCATGCAGACAACACGTTCATCATTTCTGAGCTCCCATGCAAGCTGACCATAGCCTACGTCAACGGAATAAACCTTCTTGGCGCCTCTGAGAAGCATACAGTGAGTAAAACCACCTGTGGAAGCGCCGACGTCCATAGCCACCTTATCCTTTGGATCAATTTCAAAGAAGTTGAGGGCCTTTTCAATCTTCAAACCACCACGGCTAACGTACTGTAAAGTACTTCCCCTTACCTCGATATTATCTGTTTCATCGCACATCTGACCTACCTTGTCAGCCTTCTGATTATTAACGTAGACGATGCCGCTCATAATGATAGCCTTTGCTCTTTCTCTGGAAGACTCAAGCCCCTTTTCAATAAGCAATACGTCCAATCTCTTTTTAGCCATTTCGCACCCCGTTTTCTGCAATTCGCGCTATGCTTTCGCCATCAATCGAAATTCTCTGGTAAAGCTGCTCTACCTTGCCATGTTTAACATAATCGTCGCCTATATTGATAAGCTCTACGAATTTAAGATCTATTTTTTCTTTATATAATGCTGCAAGTATTTTATTGCCGATACATCCTGACGCAAAGCATTCTTCAAGAACGATAAGACGCTTTGTCTTTTTAACGGATTTTATGATATCAGGCATAAAATCACCTGTAATGTGATTCAACTTTACAACATCTGTATTTATTGATTTTTCGTGCAATATATCACTTGCCTTAAGTGCCTCGTTAACCATTATACCATAAGTTACAATGGTTACGTCCTCACCTTCTCTGACGAGTGAAGGTGCAAGCGTAAAATTGTTTTCCTTGTATGCTCTCTGTACACCTCTCGGATATCTGACTGCCACAGGACCATCAAAATGATATGCCGCAAGCTTGAGTGCCTCATCCAATTCATCGTAGGATGATGGAGAAAGGATTTCCATATGCGGAATCGACATAAGCTGAGGAATATCAAAAGTGCCGTGATGAGTTTCGCCGTCTTCGCCCGTTATACCCGCTCTGTCCACACAGAAAACAACGTGTTTTTTGTCGATAGACACATCGTGTATCAGCTGGTCATAACCTCTCTGCAGGAACGTAGCGTACACGGCAAAGAATGGAATCATGCCCGATTTAGCCATACCAGCGGCCATTGTCACAGCATGCTCTTCCGCAATACCAACGTCAAAGCATCTGTCAGGATATTCTTCGGCAAATCTTCTAAGCCCTGTACCTTCAGTCATTGCCGCAGTAATAGCGCATATTCTCTTGTCTGTGCTTGCAAGATTGCAAAGCTGATTGCCGAAGGCTGTCGAGAAATTATGATTTTTATATTTAAGCGCTTCACCCGTATCAACGTCAAACGGTGATACACCGTGATATTTATCCGGTTTTTCTTCGGAAGGCTTATATCCCTTGCCTTTCTGAGTCTTGAAATGTACCACGACCGGTTTGTTTTTGCTTATTGCCTCGCTGAGTGTATTGATTACAGTGTCAATATTATTACCATCGCAAGGACCAAGATAATCAAACCCAAGGATTTCAAAGATACTTTCCTTAAGGATAACCTGCTTGAGCTTATCCTTGACCTTTCTGAGTCCCTCCACGATTTTTTCACCGGCAGGAAGCTTATGTGCAATAGCCTTACAGCGTTTTTTCACCTTGAAATAGCTTGGCTTCACTCTGAGATGAGACATCTTTGTTGTGAGTGCGCCGACGTTTTTACTGATAGCCATTTCATTATCGTTGTAAATAATAATGAGTGGCTCTTTAGACTGACCTGCATCGTTAAGTGCTTCATAAGCCATACCGCCCGTCATAGCACCATCACCGATGATGCATACAACCTTATTCTTTTTTCCCAGAAGAAGATTGCCGCGAAGCAAGCCTATTCCGGAAGAAATCGAAGTTGATGCATGGCCGGAAACAACGACGTCATATTCACTTTCCTCAGGGCGCAAAAAACCGCTTATCCCCTCAAGACTGCGAATATGCTTCATATCATTTTTTCTGCCCGTGAGAATCTTATGCACGTAGCACTGATGACCGACGTCGTAAACGACTTTATCTTCAGGCATATCAAACAGCTTTGCAACAGCCACGCTGATTTCAACTATGCCAAGATTTGCCGCAAGATGTCCGCCGGTTTTCGAAACATTCTCAATAAGAAAGCTTCTTATATCACTGCAAAGTTCTTCAAGCTCTTTGTTATTTAATTTTTTTACATCTTCAGGCATGTTTACTTTATCAAGCACACCGTACTTTGACAAATCCATTTTTATTCCCTTTCAGATAATAAAATATATAACCTTTATACTATAAGCGCAATTATTATACCGAGAACGGCACCTGTCGCCACTTCAAGAGGCGTATGTCCGATAAGTTCCTTAAGGTCCTGCTTGAACATCTCAGGAGTAAGATTGTCCCAGTTATCCATCATAAAGTTGAGGATTTTAGCCTGCTCACCTACTGCACGTCTTACACCCGATGCGTCATACATTACTATACTTGCAAGCACTGCAGCCATACCGAATTCCACCGACTGCCAGCCTGCAACAATACCCACAGCTGTTGCCGTGCCCGTTACAAGAGCAGAATGTGAGCTTGGCATACTGCCGGATGAGAAAAACAGACGAAGGTCTATCTTTCTGAATCTTATAAAATTATATACGATTTTAAGAGCCTGCGCGACAAACCAACATATCAGACCTACGTTGATAATATGGTTTCCCGTTAAAACGTCTACGTAATTTTTCATATTAATTATCTCTGTTGCGAAGGCTGTCTGCAATATCAATCACAAGCTCACTGCCTTCTATATCCTTTACTGCATTTATTGCAATATCCGTCAATTCATTTACCTTTTCTTTTGCTTTTTCAAGACCATAAACAGAAACGAATGTATACTTTTCATTTTCTTCGTCACTGTTGATAGGCTTACCAAGCTTTTCAAAATCGCCAACTACGTCAAGAACGTCATCGGCAATCTGGAATGCAAGACCGAGATTGTCCGCATAGCATTCAACTTTTTTAAGCTGTTCTTCATTCGCTCCGCCAAGAATAGCACCTGCAATACAAGCTGCATAGAAAAGCTTGCCTGTTTTGAGCGAAACCATAAGTCGAAGCTCTTCTTCCGTCTTGATACCTTCTTTTATATCGAGCACCTGACCGCCAATCATACCATAACCGCCGGCTGCTCTTGCCATTTCAAAACCTGCACGAGCATATTCAGGACCCTTTATGCTTTCTTCAAGCATAATTTCATAAGCCCCGTTGAGGAGATTATCCCCTGCAAGCAAAGCCATTGCTTCACCATATACCTTATGATTGGTAGGCTTACCTCTTCTGAAATCATCGTCATCCATACAAGGAAGGTCATCGTGAATCAGGGAATAAGCGTGAATCATTTCGATAGCTCTTGCAAAAGGAATAGCTTTTTCGTAGCTTCCGCTGAAAAGTCTGCAAAACTCAAGCACAAAAATTGCTCTCAAACGCTTACCACCTGCAAGCAGACTGTATCTGGAGCTTTCAAAAATCACGTTCTGTGGCAGGCTGTCATCTGCAAAAACCTTATCAAGCTCTTTTTCAACGATAGCCTTATATTCTTTAAGAGTCATAGCCTACTCCTTTATATCAAAGTTTTCAAATGCAGGTTCTTCACCTTTAACAAGAATCTGAAGTTTCTGTTCGGCATTTTCCAGGGAATTGCCACACTTTTTAATAAGACCCATACCTTCTTCAAACAAAGAAAGACTTTCGTCCAGAGGTGCATCTCCCTTTTCAAGAGTTCTTACAATTTCCTCAAGTCTTTTAATGCCTTCTTCAAAAACAAACTTTTCCATTATTTCTTTTCCTCAATCTTAGTTACGACACTTTCGAAATATCCGTCCGAAAGGCTTGTCTTTATACTGCTTCCCTGCTTGATATCACCGATGCTTTTTACAATTTTTCCTTCGGTTTCCACCATACCATATCCTCTTGAAATAACTTTAAGAGGACTGAGTGCATCAATAGTGGAAACGAGTCTGATATATTCATTCTTTTTTCGTTCAAGCAATTTTTCAACTGCCGCCATAAGTTTCTGCTCCTGCATATCCAGCATCATATTCTTATCGGCATAATAACTCATCGGCGAACGCATAAGCTTATGATTTTCAAGCATAGCCAGTTTTTCCTTCAGGAAACTGATTCGCTTGAGCTCTGTCATGTACATTTTCTGCTTGGCATCATTGAGTCTTATAAGAAGCTCATTGCTGTCAGGAACGACAATTTCAGCACCGTTTGATGGTGTCGATGCTCTGACGTCGGCTACGTAATCGATAATTGTGATATCAGGCTCATGGCCTACTGCCGAAATAACAGGTATTCTGCTTTCAAATACCGCTCTTGCCACCTTTTCATCATTGAAGCACCACAAATCTTCGATAGATCCGCCGCCTCTGCCGCAGATTATAACGTCGCAGATATCGTGCTCGTTGACATATTTTATCATATTGGCGATGGAATCAGGCGCAGTCTCCCCCTGCACAAGAACAGGACAAACTATGATTTCAGCCGCCTTGTAACGACTGCTTATAATGCGTATCATGTCCCTTACAGCAGCGCCGGTCGGCGACGTCACAAGCCCGATTTTTGTCGGATACTTAGGCAAAGGCTTTTTATATTTCTTATCAAAAAGTCCCTCTTTGTATAACTTCTCTTTAAGCTGCTCAAAGGCAATATAAAGCGAGCCTACTCCGTCAGGCTGCATATTCGACACGTAAATCTGATACTGACCATTTTTAGGAAAAAGGCTTACTCTGCCATAAAGAATAACCTTCATTCCGCTTTCAGGACGGAATCTCAGCTTTGCCGCATCGCCACGGAACATAACAGCACTGATAACAGCCGCTTCATCCTTGAGGCTGAAATAGCAATGTCCCGATGAATGCACCTTGAAGTTTGACAACTCGCCAACAACGCACACCTTCTGAAGTTGTGCGTCATTGTCGAAAATATCTTTTATATATTCTGAAAGTGCGCTTACTGTAATTGGTGTACTGGACAAAATAATACCTACTTAATAACTTCGTTCTTGGAGAAGGAGGAAAGAATTCCGTTTACAAAGCCAACTGCTTCTTCTCCGTCGTATTTCTTTACAAGTTCAAGCGCTTCGTTTACAGATGCGCCGACAGGAATATCCATGTAGAGAATTTCATACATGGAAAGTCTGAGAATTGCCTTGGAAATTCTGGAAATTCTACCTACGTTCCAGCCCTTTGCATACTTTTCGATATAGTTATCGAGTTCGTACATGTGAGAAATAATGCCTGTTGTAGCTCTCTTTACGTATTCGTCCTGAGCTTCTGCAGGAAGCTTTTCATAAAGAGAATATTCTTCCTTAAGTGTAGCAAATCTCTCTTCCTTGAGAGATCTTTCCATTATTTCTTCACCGCTTGTACCTGTATATTCACTTTCAAATGTAAAATGCAAAACAAGTTCTCTTGCTGCTTTTCTGCTCATAGTGACCCCCATTTATTTTTATTGTTATTTATATATTAGCCTATTATACCATATATATTATAATTATACAATATTTCAACAAAAAAATAAACCCTTTTACAGGGTTTATTTTGAAAAATTATTCAGCTGTCTTTGTTTCAAAAACGATACCGTCGATGAGCACGTTTACACTCTTGATTTCGAGCTGAGCCATAGATTCGATAGTGTTCTTGATGTTCTGCTGGAGATTCTGTGCAACAGCCTTGATATCGTGGCCGTAAAGAACCATAATTGCGATATCAACGTTGCAGCCGTTGTCCTCGGAGAACGTAATCTTGATGCCTTTGCCCTTGTTCTTCTTTGTGAAGAAGTCTGCAATGTCAGCCGCAGAGTTTACTGTTGCAACAGAAGCAACACCTTCTGTTTCCAATGTAATATTATTTACCAAAGTAGCAATAACATCTTCAGAGATTCTTACACTACCGCTTTCTTCTGCGTATACCAGGTATTCTTTATTTTCGTTCATATTTTTAATTTCTCCTGATTTTCATAGTATATGTATATATTATAAGCTATAACAGGAAAAATTGCAAGTATTTTATGCTGTTTCTATCACTTTCACTTGTTCTGCAGTAAGATTGGTTTCGTTGATGACAATTTCCTTGATGCGTGCTAGGTCTGTATTTTTGAGTCCTTCGCTTGTTTTTTCAACGATGACGTTTGCCCCGTTGTCGTTTATGAAGACAACGCACTGTCTGTATCCCTTAGCCACCACCATACTCTCAATTCTTGCCTCTTTTTCAGCATTTTCAGCAAGATTGCCCATAGCGGCAACAGCTGTTGCCTTTGATTCCTCAGATGCATTTGCATTGTCGACCGTTTGGGAAAGAATGCTTACAGATTCATCTCTAGCCTTCTGTCTTGCAAGTCTTGCCTCCGAAAAATAATCACTTGGCACAGGTGAAATGTTAGGATTATCTTTAGCTGTCAGTACCGTATTTTCATCTTCAATAATCTCTTTTTCATCCACAAGCTTTGCTTCTCCCAGAATCTTGCTGTCTTCAAACTCCCCTGCCTCATTGTACTCTGCATCCGGTCTGTCCTTTGTATAACTCCAGTTGAGATATACCGCCATACACAGCATCAATGCCACCACAGAATAAACTGCGCCCTTCTTCTTTGCCACAATAGTTTCCTCCTATTTTTTCATTTTTGTAATTATGATATTCTGGGAGCTTATCCCAGTAAGTGCCTTCACTGCATCCGTTATTTCAAGCCGTACTCTGCTGTCGTCACCTCCGTCACATACTATCAATGCACCTTTGTATTCAGGCGAAGACGTATATTCCACCAGAGCCTTCTGCCCTCCGTTTTCATTGACAATCACAATTTCAGAAGCATTTTCCTTTACTTCTTCTTTAGCATATATATTCTGCTCACTGTATTTCAATGACAATATAACTTCAGCCCTTCCGACTCCGTCTATTTTTTCTATCATATCCTCAAGCTGTTGTTCCAGCAGATAGATAGTATTTCTTTCCTCCGTAATCACATTCGGCATTGCATCTTTTTCAGTATTTCCACCCGCAACCACAAATATTATTCCGAAGAGAAATACTATCAGCGGATACTTATATTTATAAGCAAACGAACGGATATATTCCGGAATTTTAACGTCAATCTTCAATTATTATCACCTCGTGCACTCCGTATTTGTTTTTGATTTCATTCATAACAAAGCCTGTCCCTTGCTGGCTTGCAAAATCACCCTTCAGTTCAATTTTTTCTATCTGTGCATTGCCGTCTTCAATTGTTATTTCAATTTCAACGTCACTTTTTACTCCGTATCTTTCACAGATATCCGATATATCTTTTTCTATATATGTAGCTATCTCCTTGTTGATTTCCGTTTTCATCATCTCTTTTCCCTTTGCCGCACCTTGCTTTATTTCATCCGTGCGCATCAATCCAGATATATCGATAAAACTCATATCTGCCGCTGTATTTATCAGAAAGACCATCATCCCGATGGCACAGGCAAACTTTACGATATTTCCGTTTTCGCCTTTGGGACTGACTATGACAATGACACCATAAACTGCCGTTATCAGCAAAAGCTTTTCAAGCACTACACCCATTTCAGCCTCCGAAAATCGACACCGAAACCGCTATTGCCATAATAATCCCTCCTGATACAGCGGCAAGCATGCCAAGCGCTATTGAATATCCGTCAGCAATTGTTCTCATGGCAACACTCATCATCTCAGATGTAAACGATGCGGATATGACCGATATTACCTTGAAAACCACCATATTTATAAAACATTTTATAAACGGTTCCAAAATAAAATATATTATCGAGATTGCACCAAGCACGCCAATTGAGTTTCTCATAACTGCCGCCCCGGAAATCACACTTTCTGTAACTTCGGCAACCACAGTACCCACTCCAGGAAGAATTGACACCGCCGCCTTTGTTGTTTTAAGTGCCGCAGAATCTCCCGCTGAAACAATACATCCTGACATCGTCATATAAAAAGACACTCCCGTAAGGCATGCCTTCACAAGAAAAAGCATTGCGCTTTTCATTCCATCGGCAATACCTGATGATATTTCATTTTCAGTCACTTCTCCGGCAATTTTAAGCAATATATACGCAATTATGTAGATAAAGATAAGCTTTTCTGCAAGTATGCAGCATATATTCGTGTAAGCCATCGCTCCACTTGTTATAAACACCGATGATAGCGGTTTGCCTGCACAGCTTGCCCACATCGCAAACAATGGAAGCAATATTTTTGAGAACAAACCTATTTTCCCTATCGCACCCTTACTCTGAAATATAATCGCTTCCGTATCAGCAAGACATAGCATAAGAAGCACGGCTACTCCTGCAATTTCAATGATTTTCCTCCCCTTATTGTCCTCTGCCGTTTTATTAATGATTGCCGCTGCCGCACACACTCCGCATACAAGCAGAATATCTCTCGCCTTTGCCGCTATACTTTTCATTTCCGTCACTATTGTTTCTTTAACGTTATCTGCGAGATGATAATAGCTGTTTTCAACGTCTTCAACACTTCCATTTCCTGCGTCAAAAGGCAGGCTTTCCAGAAAATCCTGCGGCATCTCATTTGCATATACTGGCATACTTATAAATCCAAAAAGCAAAAATATAATTATAATCTTCCTCATATAAGTCTGCCTACACTTTCAACAAGACTCATCACAAGCGGCACAGCAACCGTAAGAGCACATACAACTCCGACTATTTCAACAATATGTCCTATTGACCTTTCA